>JACPSA010000064.1 GCA_016193545.1 Chloroflexota bacterium | reverse complement strand
GACGGCGGGGGCGGTTGGAAAGTGGGGTGGAGAAGTATAGCGTCCTACGAGCCATGCGTGCTATTGAGAGGGCTGATATCGCCTTACTGGTGGTCGATGCCGCTGAGCCATTTACGGCTCAGGATATGCATGTTGGCGGCTATATTTACCAGAGGGCTAAAGGAGTGGTGCTGATAGTTAATAAGTGGGACCTGGTTGCTGATAAAAACCTGACTGAATGGAACCAACAGGTCAGGAGCCAATTTAAGTTTATGCTGTATGCTCCGGTACTATATATTTCGGCCAAATTCGGGCAGGGGGTAGATAAGATTATGCCCCAGGTAAGCCAGGTTTATCAAGAGAGGCTCAAGCGATTAAGCACGGCCGAGGTCAATAATGTCGTGCAGCAGGCGGTGGCAGCTCATAGTCCGCCTCATACCGGCAGCAAGCAGCTAAAGATTTTATATGCTACCCAGGCTGAGGTAAATCCACCGACTTTTGTCTTTTTTGTCAATGACGCTAAGCTGATGCATTTTTCCTACCAGCGTTACCTGGAAAATAAGCTGAGACAGGCTTTCGGTTTCGTTGGTACTCCGCTTCGTTTAGTCTTTAAGGTTAAGGGGGAGTCATGATAGTTGCTAAATTTCTTGCTGTGGTAATAATTGCTTATCTCCTGGGCTCCATCCCCTCGGGTGTATTGGTAGCCAGACGAAGTGCTAAGGTGGACATCAGGCAGTTAGGTAGTGGTAAGACCGGGACGACCAATGTGTTGCGGGTGGCTGGTAAGAAGGCAGCGGCGCTGGTAGTTACTCTTGATTTGCTGAAGGGGGCACTGGCGGTAGTGTTGGCCGGCTTGCTGGTTGGCCGCAGTTACCTGGTGGTGGGTGATATCAGTCTGGGTTTACTGACTGCACAGTGCGTGGCGGCTTTAGCGGCGATGGCGGGACACAACTGGTCTGTTTTCCTCAAGTTTCAGGGGGGCAGAGGTGTTGCCACCTTCTTCGGGGGATTGATAGCCTTGAGCCCGGTGGTAGCCCTTTTTGGTGGCGAGGTTTTAGTTATCGGGACCGGTCTGACCAGGTTTGCCTCACTGGGCTCTATTGCCGGAGCGGTAGGTACTTATACGATACTATTGCCTCTGACTATCCTGAATGGTTTTCCCTTTGAGTATCTGATTTACACTTTGATAGGTACAATCGCTATTATTGTTATGCATCGCGACAATATCGCCAGATTATTAACCGGTAAGGAGCGCAAGGTGGGTGAAAAGGTGGCGAAGGTGGATTTGCCCCCGTCTGACCAGAGTGGGGGGTAAGATATGCCTAAGATTGCCATTATTGGCACTACTGCCTGGGGGGAAACCCTGGGGATAGTGTTAGCCCGCAAAGGATTACAGGTCAGCCTCTGGGCTCGGACGGAGAGAGAGGCGGCTGAACTGACCAGAAACGGGCCCAATCCCGAAGTAATACCTGATGCTGAATTTCCTCCCGAATTATCTGTTACCAGCTCATTGAGTGAAGCACTGGCCGGGGTTAAGGCTGTCATTCTGGTTGTGCCATCACAGAGTATGCGGGAGAATATCAGGCTGGTTGCCGGTCACCTTGATGAGTCGATGCTGATAATCAGTGCCGCCAAGGGTCTGGAGATTGGTACCAGCCTGCGCATGTCCGAGGTAATTGCTGAGGAGATAGAGCCTGAGTTTCGGCCTAATATCTGTGTTCTTTCCGGACCTAATCTTGCCAATGAGATTCTATGTGGTTTGCCAGCGGCGACGGTAGTCGCTGCCAGTGACGAAGTTCTAGCTAGGAAAGCCCAGAAGCTTCTGACGACGCCTAAACTTTGTATCTATACCAATACTGATGTTATCGGTGTGGAGTTAGGAGGCGCGCTAAAAAATATCGTGGCGCTGGGTGCCGGTATCGCTGACGGACTGGGCTACGGTGATAATGCCAAGGCGGCTCTGATTACTCGGGGTCTGACTGAGATGACGGCCCTGGGAGTAGCTCTGGGGGCGAATCCTCTTACCTTTTCCGGCCTGGCCGGCCTGGGTGATTTGGTGGCTACCTGTGCCAGTCCGTTGAGTCGTAACCACTATGTCGGGACAGAGTTAGCTAAGGGGCGTTCGCTAAAAGAAATAACGGAGTCGATGACCGGAGTGGCGGAGGGAGTGAGCACGACGCTGGTGGTGTGGAATCTAGCCCGGAAGATGGGGCTGGAGATGCCGATTACGGAAGCTATTTATCAAGTTCTCTATGAGGCTGCTGACCTTTATCAGGTGGCGGTTGAACTGATGACAGCCGGTAATTCCCATGAATTGGCTGGTCGAAAATGGAAGCTATTCTCGTTCCTCAGGCACCACGGGCATTCCCCGGTCGGGTAACTTACTTCTTCTTTTTGGCCGTGCTCAAGGTTTTAGCTAGTTCCTCGAAGAGTTGGCGCTGCTGTTTGGTTAGCGATTCCGGTGTGGATACCAGTATCGTAATCAGCTGAGCACCGCGTCCGCTGCCGTAAAGATGAGGAATGCCTTTATTTTTAAGCTGAAAGACCTGTCCCGTCTGGCTGCCAGCCGGAATCTTAAGCTTAGCGTTACCGTCCAGGGTGGGTATGTCTACCTCAGTACCCAGAGCCGCCTGAGCAAAGTTGATTGGTAGCTCATATAGAATGTTGTCGCCATCCCGTCGGAAAAACTCATGCTCTTTCACTGATACGCTGAGGTAAAGATTGCCGGGCGGACCGCCTCTTGTCCCGGCGTCACCTTCATGGCTTAGGCGTATCCGGGAGTCATCCTCAATCCCGGCCGGAATTTTGACCATGATGTTTCGCTGCTGTTTCTCTTTGCCGCTACCCCGGCACCGGCTACAGGGCTGAGTAATAATCCTGCCCTCCCCGTGGCACTGGGGGCAGGTGGCAATATTAGTGAAGCGGCCGAAGATGCTTTGTTGTACCCGTTGTACCTGTCCGGTGCCGTGGCAGGTGGGGCACTGGCTTGCTTGGCTGTTGGGCTGGGAACCGCTACCCTGGCATATTGAGCAGTTCTCGGTGCGTGAGATATTTATCTCCTTTTCGATACCAAAAGCTGCCTCTTCAAAGGTGATGGTAGTACGGTATTGGAGGTCGGCGCCGCGCTGCGGTCCCTGACGGGTAGCGGTGGTACCTCCGAAGAAAGCGTCAAAGATGTCACCAAAGCCGCCGAAGTCAAACCCCTCGAAGCCGCGCCCGAAGGCCCCCTGGCTGCCGGCGTGTCCGAAGCGGTCATAAGCGGCACGCTTATCCGGATTAGAGAGCACTTCGTAGGCCTCGTTTATCTCCTTGAACTTATCTTCGGCTCCGTCATTGCGGTTGCGGTCAGGGTGATATTTGAAAGCCAGCTTACGAAAAGCGCCCTCTACTTCTTCCTCGTTGGCATTTCTTTCGATGCCGAGGACTTCGTAGTAATCACGTTTTGTTGGCATATCTTAGAACCCCATCCCCTTTATCCCCTTCCCCTTGCCAAGGGGAAGGGGAATAGTTTATGTAAGAGAGGCTTCGCCTCTCTTTGACTCTCCCTAGCCTTCTCCTTCCCTTTGTAAGGGAAGGAGGTTAGAAGGATGGATTATATCATGGGGGCTTCGCCCCTCTTGAACTCTGGTTAATAGCTATACCTCGCGAAACTCACCTTCTACTGTGCCTTCGTCTCCACCTTTCCCCGGAGGAGGTGGTGGTTGTTCGCCTCCGGGTGGGGGTTGACCACCAGGCGGTGGCTGCTGCTGGTAGATAGCCGCGCCCACCTTTTGTAATGACTCGTTCAGTTGCTGGGTTGCCTGGCGGATAGCCTCGATATCGCTCCCCTGCAGTGCTGAGCGTACCCCTTGAATCTTACTTTCTACTTCTTGGTTTAAATCCGAGGGTATCTTATCTTTGTGTTCGCGCAGTGTTCTTTCGGCGGTATAAGCCATGGTGTCAGCCGCGTTGCGTGTTTCTATTTCCTCACGGCGCTTGGTGTCCTCGGCGGCGTGCATTTCAGCTTCCCGCTGCATCTGTTGTACCTGTTCCTTGCTCAGTCCGCTGGAGGCGGTGATGGTAATTTTTTGTTCTTTACCCGTGCCTTTATCGTGTGCTTTGACACTGAGGATGCCGTTGGCATCGATATCAAAGCTGACCTCAATCTGGGGCAGGCCCCGTGGTGAAGGCAGTATGCCATCCAGCATAAACCGTCCCAGTGTTCTGTTATCGTTGGCCATCGGTCTTTCACCCTGGAGAACATGGATTTCTACACTGGGCTGGTTATCGGCGGCCGTGCTGAAAATCTGGCTCTTGGAGGTAGGGATAGTAGTGTTACGGGGAATGAGTGGAGTAGCCACGCCACCGAGAGTCTCGATACCTAAGGTGAGGGGGGTAACATCAAGCAGCAAAACATCCTTGACCTCTCCCTTGAGTACGCCTCCCTGAATGGCGGCGCCGATAGCAACGACCTCATCGGGGTTGACACCCTTATTGGGTTCTTTCCCGAAGAGCTGTTTCACCTTTTCTTGGACCAGTGGCATTCTGGTCTGCCCGCCGACCAGCACCACCTCATTAATTTGAGCTGCAGTCTT
Source organism: Chloroflexota bacterium (assembly GCA_016193545.1). Taxonomy (GTDB): domain Bacteria; phylum Chloroflexota; class Dehalococcoidia; order Dehalococcoidales; family UBA2162; genus JACPSA01. Next base: position 15,529 of record JACPSA010000064.1, on the reverse strand, counting down.
GCCGGCATCCTTTAATGCCTGGCGGCAGGGCTCCAGGGTTTTCTCCACTAGGTCCATGACCAGTTGCTCCAGCTTAGCCCGGGTGAAAGTAATATTGAGGTGCTTGGGCCCGCTGGCATCAGCAGTGATAAAAGGCAAATTTATATCAGTTTGCTGCACGGTAGATAGCTCAATCTTGGATTTTTCGGCGGCTTCCTTAATCCGTTGCAGTGCCATCCGGTCTTTTCTCAGGTCGATGCCCTGCTCTCGTTTGAACTCATCAGCTATCCAGTCCATGACTCTCTGGTCAAAATCGTCGCCGCCAAGGTGGGTATCGCCATTGGTTGATTTGACCTGGAAGGTGCCTTCACCCAGTTCCAGTATGGAGATATCGAAAGTGCCGCCACCCAGGTCATAGACGGCAATAGTTTCCTCCGTCTTTTTGTCCAGTCCGTAAGCTAGCGAAGCCGCAGTCGGTTCGTTGATTATTCGCAGCACATCCAGTCCGGCTATTTTACCGGCATCTTTGGTTGCCTGGCGCTGGCTGTCGTTAAAATAGGCCGGAACGGTGATGACAGCTTCAGTGACCTTCTCCCCGAGGTAAGCCTCAGCATCCGTCTTCAGCTTTTGTAGAATCATGGCTGAGATTTCCGGCGGACTGTACTCTTTGCCCCCCATGACTACCCGGACATCGTTGTTAGGCGCCTTGGTTACCTTGTAGGTTTTGCGGCGGGCATCTTCCTCAACTGGCAGTTCCCGTCCGGGTGGCTCACCCCACTTGCGTCCCATGAATCTCTTGATGCTGTAGATGGTATTTTCCGGGTTAACTATTGCTTGGCGTCTGGCTAGCTGCCCTACCAGCCGCTCTCCCGATTTATTAATAGCGACCACAGAAGGAAAGAGGTTACCGCCTTCAGCAGCAGGGATAACTACCGGCTCTCCCCCCTGCATCACGGCTACCTCACTGAATGTTGTTCCTAAATCGATACCTATTACCTTGCCCATAATTTGCTCCTCCTTATTTAAAGATGCTCAGCTCACTGTATCAGTCAAGACTGAGCCTTAATAACTTCTGGTTTCTTACCCGGCTTTCTCTTCATCCGCCTGTTGTCCGTTACCCACTACTACCTGGCTTGGGCGGATGACCCTGTCGTGAAACTTGTATCCCTTATTCACCTCACCAATGATTATTCCTTCTTTTCCGTTGTCCTGTCTGACTGCTTCATGCAGGCGCGGGTCAAACGGTTCCCCGAGTGCCTGGATAGGGGAGAGTCCCATTGACTCTAAGTTTGACCGTAGCTTACGCCCAATAAGTCTGATGCCCTCAATCCAATCGAGTTTGGCTAGCTCAGGTGGCATGGAAACAAAAGCCCGTTCCAGGTCATCGAGGATAGGCAACAGGCTCAGAATGAGCGCTGAGTTGGCAAACCGGCTAATTTCCTGCTTCTCCTGCTCAGCGTGCCGCTTGTAGTTAATAAAGTCGGCCTGGGCTCGCTGCCAGCTCGCTAGGTAGTTTTCTGTCTTTTCCTTTTCGGCAGACAGGGCTTGCTTTAGCGCTTCAATATCTTCTTTATCAGTAATCCCCAACTCTGTCTCGTTATTATCGTTTTGACTTTCCGGTGCCATTATAATTTCCTTGTTTTATCTTCTCAATTTTATATCCAGCCGTTCCCTCTTACTTATCATCAACATGGGAAAGAGAAACTGGTGTCAGCGAGAGGCTGGTTCTCTATCAGTTGTTGGCGTCAGAGTCGGGTTCGGCCGGTATTTCTTTCCCATATAATCTGGCCGCCAGCCGGCTCAGTACCGATGATAGATAACCCACGGTGGCAATAGTGTGGGCGTAAGGCATTCGTGTAGGTCCAATGACACTGATAGTGCCGATTGCCTCTTCGGGTAAGCCATAGCGGTTGATAACCAGGCTGTAATCGTGAAAAGCCTCTAGTTTATTTTCTTTACCTATTATCACCTGCACGCTGTTGCCGGCTAGTTCGGCGGGTATGATGCTCTTCAACAGGCTTCGTTCTTCGACCAGTTCCATGAGGGTCAGCATCCGCTGGTTATGGGCAAATTCAGGCTGGCTGAGCATGAAGTGTAAACCATCGAGATATTGCTCCTCATACTCCCGGTCATCTTCAGTTTCCATGATGTTCACGAGAGAGTCGGTTATCTGTTGTTCGGTGCTGGTGAGTCCGCTGCCTTTAGCTGTAATCTGGCTACTGGTTAAGCCGGAATAGTTAGCGGTCAATTTGTTGGCGATTGCTGTTAACTCCGCCTGGTCTATCATCTGGCTAAAGGTTATTAACTGTTGTTTTACCTTGATGCCACTGAGGATAAGGCTAACCAGAGCTACATAGTCCTGTAGACTGACCAGCTCCAGGTGCTTTAACTGGCTAGCTTTCGGTTTGGGGATGGTCACTACTACGGTATTGTGGACCATCTGGGCCATGAGTGTGGCGGCTAGGTGTAGCCACTCGTCCAGTTCCTTCTCCACCTGGTGGAAAAGATGACTGACCAGACGCTGTTCTGCCAGGGGGAGCTTGATTTCACCCAGAGATTCAACGTAGTGCCGATAGCCTTTATCTGAAGGTACGCTTCCGGCGGAAGGGTGAGGACGGGTAATGTAGCCCTCCTGTTCCAGATAGGCCATCTCATTGCGGATGGTCGCTGAACTTACCCCGAGTTGATATTCATCGGTAATACTTTGTGATGGTACCGGTCTGGCTTTAGCGATGTATTGCCCCACGATATATTTGAGTATGGTCTCGGCCCTGGGAGATAACATCTCAGCCTCCAATTAGCACTCTCATCATTGGACTGCTAACTATTTATTTAACATTTCTGGGTATCAGTTGTCAAGCTTTGGTGCTGTTGCTTCTTACTCATCCTTGGTTGAGATAACGTTTTAGCGAAGGAGACCCGCCTGACGTAGTCCAAGAGGGACGGCGGGCAGGTGTCCCAATCTCTGAAGTAGTTATTAACCTACCCCCCTGACCCCCTTCCCTTATTAAGAGCGTTGTACCAAAAGTCGTCATTCCCGTGAAAACGGGAATCCAGTTGGTATAATTAGGCACGATTTCTGGATTCCTCCTCCAGCTGAAGGGCGTGGGAATGACAAAAAGACTTAAAAACGGCACTTATGATACAAGCCCCTTATTAAGGGAATGGGGAGTAAGAACAGGGAGGGGGCGAAGCCCCTCCCTAAAATACCTTCCCCCTCTCCTAAAAAGGAGAGGGGGACTAAGGGGGTGAGGTTTAATGAACAACCAAGATTAAGTAGAACGTACTGTTGTTTGTCCTGGTAATGGACTACCTCTGCCTGCAGGGGAAATAGGTCTGTATACCGATTTATTGCCGCTAATCCAGCTTCCGTATTCGTGGGACGAAGACTATTGTCAGGATAGCCAGAAAGACGAGAACTATGGCGAAACCGCCAACTGCCCACTGTACTCCCATTGACTCGGCCAGGAGTGCGGCAGAGAAGGTGCCGAAGCTGGTCAAGCCAAACTCCATCATGTAGATACTCATTACCCGTCCCTGGTACTCTTCGGGTGTGTAGTACTGGAGCAGGGCATTGCTCAGGGTCATGCGTCCCGCCTGCCCCAACCCGACGAAGACCATCAAGATTAGAGAGGGATACCACGAACCGGAGAAAGAGAAGCCGGCCAAAGCCAGGCCCAGAACGACGACACTGACCAGCAGCATACCTCCCCTCTTTTTGTTGGGTAAAGAGGCGAGAACCAGGGAACCAGCTATGGCGCCGGCGCCGGAAATACTCAGCAGCATACCCTGCCCGGAGGCGCCGACTTTCAAAACATCGACAGCGAAGACGGGCAGCAGTGTCATGTAGGGCATTGACAACACGACGGCAATGAGGGTGAAGATTAGGATAAAGAGGATAGTAGTCTCACGGCGGATATAGTGGAATCCCTCTTTTATATCGGCTAGTGCGCCACTACCGCGTATGGTTATTGTGCCGGTGAGCGGCATAAAGGAGAAGAAGATTGCTGCCACAGCAAATAGGCCGGCCATAACATAGTAAACGGCTTCAAAACCGATGGCGTCAATAAGGAAGCCAGACATTGCTGGTGCCAGTAGCCGTAGCGTGTTCTGTCCCAATGTATTTAGAGCCACTGCGTTCATCAATTGTTCTTCATTGACAATCTCACGGATGATAGCCTGGCGCGAAGGCATCATCAGACCCTGAATGCTCCCTTTCAGCATGCCAGCAACTACCAGAATCCACCATGAGCCAGCACGTTCGGGACTGAGATAGTTTGAGGTCAGGGCAAGTGCGACTCCCAGAGCTACCACTGCCTGGCTTACCTGTCCAGCAATGAGGACGTACTTCTTCTGCATCCGGTCGGCGATAACGCCGCCAAAGAGAGAAAGAAAGAGCATGGGCAAGGCGTTGGCGAGAGACATTGCCCCCAGGATAGCCGCTGAGCCAGTCAGGCGGTAAATGAGCAGGGTACGGGACATCATCTCCATATTCATGGAGGCCATCTGACCGAGCATACCAAGAAAGTAGAGACGGTAGATGGGATTCTTGAAGGAGTTAAAGGTTTGAGCACCTGAGAGGATTTGGCGCCGGTCACCCATGGCTGTGCTTAACCCGGCACCTGAACCTCCAGAATCGTCTGTTTCTTTTCTCATTATAATTTCTATTTTGACTTATAGTTTATGCTGATAGTCCTCGGAGAGCAAACCGGTCGAAGACTCTTTGAGTTGAGAGATTAAAGGCGGGCATCTTGTTGCGATATTGACGGGTGCGGTTCTGCCGGGAAGATTCAATTTCTCACAGCTTGTACTTAGCGGTTACATAATTGCTGAGTCTGCCCCTGAATTCACTGGGGAACTCAAATCCTACCTTGACTAATTGCGCCATTTCTCTGCCTAGTTCCCAGGCCATCTTCATTGTTTTTTCATCACTTTTTATCGCCCCTTTCTCGGAAGCGGTGGCGGCAATATAGTCGGCCGGAATCATGTGGTTAATAGCGATATTGAAGTAGAGGTCTTTAAGCACATCGATACGCCCCAGGCTGCCGGCTACGGTAATCACCCCGCCGACTTTGTTGACTAATCTGAAAGTGGGACGGCGCAAGGCATAAGTGCGGTCAATGACCGCTTTAGCCTGACTGGCCATGGCGTAAAAGTATACTGGCGTGCCGAAGATGATGCCATCGGCCTCTATCAGCTTCTGATAAAGGGTCTGCATATCATCTTTGATATGGCATTTCCCTGTATTGACGCAGGCCTGACAGCCGTCGCATGGTTTTATCTCTTTACCGGATAAAGAGAAGAGTTCTATCTCCGCGCCTTCTTTTTGAGCGCCATCAAGCGCTTCATTCACCAGGATGGTAGTATTACCTGATTTCCGTGGACTGCAGGAGAGACCTAAAATCTTCACTTCTACCTCCGTATTCAACTGAGAGGATTATAGCACGCTGGGTTACCGGCAGGCAATTTATGGGCTTGTCATTTTGCCCCAAATCCAGTATTATGACACAACCAAGCCTCTTATTTATAGGAATTACCTGTCATCTTATGTACTACTTTGCTTATGCTTCTAATCTCAACCTGAAGCAAATGCGGGAGCGCTGTCCGGATAGCAAACCTGTGTTTAAAGCTACTCTGCCCAATTATAAGTTGGCTTTTCTCGGCTGGTCGAGACAATGGCGGGGTGGCATGGCCAGTATCCGCCATTTCCGCGGTGAGAAAGTGCTCGGTGCTATTTATGATATTTCGGAGCAATGTTTACGGCGACTGGACAAATATGAAGGCTATCCGGAAAGCTACGACCATCTCAATATCACCGTATTCAGTGAGGATGGTGAGCCGACTCAGGCAATAACCTATATCAGGGTCGGTCAGTCAGAAGAAACGCCTCCCTCAGCGGAATATTTGGCGGTTATTCAGCAAGGCTACAAAGATTGGGAAATTGTGTGACTCTGTGCCTCAGTTGCCTGAAGTTAGCTATATTCGGCAATGGAGATATTGACTGGCGGGCTATGTTGGGTTAAAATGAATTAGCAGTCTGATGGTGAGAGTGCTAATTCCGTGTTATTAAATATAAGTTTTGCCCGCATTTATCCTGCCTGCGGAAGAATAATAAGGGGGTGATTGGGTTTGCCCATCTACGAATACGAATGTACCTGCTGTCCATCTCGATTTGAGTTGCGACAGAGCTTTGATGAGGATAGCCAGGTTTCTTGTCCCAAGTGTGGGGGGAGTGCTGTGCGTATTTTCTCTCCAGTACCCATAATTTTCAAGGGGTCTGGCTTTTATGTCACTGACCACAAAAATAGCCATGAGCACCCGTCGTCCGGAATTGATACGGGTGATACCAAGACGAGTAGCTAAGCAAGTCAGTTCCCGGAGAGTACCAGTCCGGTGTCTGGCGAATTGAAGAGGGATTAGAATAATATGCCAGCTAAATCAGTGAAGAAACGCGGGACTAAGGTAGCGGCACCTGATGAAATAGTTTTCAAATGCCGGTTCTGTGAGAAGTCTAAGCCGCTTGATGAGATGGTAGTTATCACCAAGTATTTCCCGCCAGTTGTCCTCTGCCGGGATTGTGAAAAGAAAGTGCAGTAGGAAAGAGGAAGTTCATTATCAAGAGGACGATGATGAAGTCCTGAGTGAGAGATGGCAAGAACCATCTCTCAATTTGTTTTAATGGCTTAAAAGGAGATAAAAAGGTGTTTGCCATCCTGTGCCGTCTGGAATTGAAGGAATATGATTTTGGGCCGGGCCACTCTTTTCGCGGCGACCGCTATGAGGTGTTCCGGCAATTCTTGCAGGAGAATCTGCCCGTGGATGATAATTACCGGATTCTGGCAGCGGGGCCGGCAACTGATAAGGACTTGCTCTTAATCTGTGAGAAAGAATATGTCGATTTCACTAAAGGTTTCTATCAGGCGGCCAATCTCGGTTTGAGTTACCCCGGCCAGTTCTTCCGGTTTCACAGCGGGGATAATCAGCCACTGGGGAGACCGGGAAAGCTGGAAGAAGCGGCACGATTGATTGTCGGGCAGGCTAAGAAGGCTTGCGATTTGGTACAAGAGGGTGAATTCAAGAAAGTGGTGTCCATTGGTGGGGGGCTGCACCATGCTAAGCCAGCTTATGGAGAGGGGTTTTGCCTTTATAACGATGTTGCTTTCTGCGGCTTATACCTGCTGCAAAAATATAATTTAGATAGAATCCTTATCCTGGATACCGATGCCCATGCCGGCAATGGCACCAGTGAGTATTTTTATCATGAACCGAGGGTCTTATTTATCGACCTGCATCAAGACCCTAGGACCCTGTATCCCGGGACAGGTTTTGCTAACCAGATAGGTTCCGGTAATGGCCGGGGCTTTAACATTAATATTCCCATGCCGCCTTACGCCGGCGATGATTCTTACCGGCTGGCTTTTGAGACCATAGTCGAACCGGTAGTAAAGGAATTCAAACCTCAAATCATCATTCGCAACGGCGGCACAGACCCTCATTTTGCCGATGGGCTAACCAATCTGGGACTGCCGGTGAGTGGTTTCAGGATGATTGGAGAGAAGGTAAGGCAGATGGCAGAAATTTGCGATGGCAGAACTATCGACCTGATTGCTTCCGGCTATAATGAAAAGGTACTGCCCTACGGCTGGCTGGCTTTGATCTGCGGACTGGCCGGTATCGAGCTTGAGATAGCCGAGCCGGAGCCGATTCCTCAAAAATTAGGCACTGATTCGTCCCTGCCGGAGACAGAAAAGGTCGTCGAAGAAGTGAAGCGGCAGCTCAGGGATTATTGGTCATGCCTGAGATGAGGCATCCTCAGAGGTTTATTGTTTCTTCGGGAAAATGAAGAAGGGACGACAGTATTGCTTCGTCCCTTCTTTTTTGCAGCTTAAAAGTTTAACCGGCTAAAGACCGGTATGCCGCTTTATTTGAACTTACCGTCTCGTGCCTTAAGCATTTCTTTGACTCCGCCCTTATCCAGCGCCTTGGCTCTCTCTTCGCGCCATCTCTTGGCTTCATCGCTGGCATGAGATAGCTGGTGAATCAGCAGGTGATAGTCCCAGGCCAATTTTTGTCCTGAGGCTTCGGCAGCGAAGTTGATGGCTCTCTTGGTCAGGCTAACGGCTACCGGCATGTTCATGGCGATTCTGCGCGCCAGGTTCATCGTCTCTTCTTCCAGCTTTTCCCGGGAGACTATCTTGCAGACGAAACCGACATTAAAGGCTTCCTGAGCGGTGAGTGGGTCGCCCGTCCAGAGCATTTCTTTGGCTTTTCTGAAGCCAAAATCAAAGGGGTGGAAGAGTACCTCGACCCCGGCGGGGGTCATTCTGACCACTGGGTCGCCGAATTTGGCGTCATCTGAAGCGACGACGAGGTCGCACATCGAGGCGTTCATCAAGCCTCCGGCCAGGCAATTGCCCTGTACCATGGCGATGGTCGGTTTACTGACATTGCGCATATACAGCGCCTGGTTATAATACTGGTAATCCTCTCTCCTCAGCGTCTTCTCGACACCAGTCATCTTGCTATCCATGTAGCGCCGCATTATTGTTCCGTCAGGAGCGTCCTCTCCCTGGCCGCTCATATCATGACCGGCGGAGAAGTCTTTGCCTGCCCCGGCATAGATAATGACACGTACATCGTCATCGATGTCGGCTTCGATAAAGGCCTCCTGCATTTCTTCCAGCATCAGGGGGTCTTCAGCGTTGCGCTTTTCCGGGCGGTTCATGGTAACTTTAACAATCCCGGGCTCGACTGTTTCATAAAGTATCCTCTTAAAATTCCTCATTCTCTCTCCTTCTCCTGTTTCTTTTTTATACTGGCTAAAAAGACTTCATCTGTCAGGCTTGACCAGTCTAATTTTAGCCGCAGTCCCTATTATAAACTGTCGTTTTAAATTCTACAAGTCCTGACCGGGCGAAGCTTTTTTCGACTTAGTCAAAGACTAATAACTGCCTCCAGCCTTGAACTGTCCGTCTCTGGCTTTGAGCCATTCTTTTACTCCGCCCTTCTCCAGCGCCTTGGCTCTAGTCTCCCGGATCCTGGCCGATTCGTCACTGGCGTGGGATAGCTGATGGATTAAGAAATGGTACTCCATCGCCAGTTTCTGTCCCGATGCCTCCCAGGCGAAGTTGATGGCTCTCTTGGTCAGGCTAACGGCCACCGGCATATTCATGGCTATTCTGCGGGCTAAATTCATCGTCTCCTCTTCCAGCTTTTCGCGGGGGACGACTTTGCAGACAAGGCCAACCCGCAAGGCATCCTGGGCATTGAGGGGGTCACCGGTCCAGAGCATTTCCTTGGCCTTCCTGAAGCCGACGTCATAGGGATGGAAAAGAAGCTCAAGGCCGGCCGGTCCCATTCTGACCACAGGGTCGCCGAACTTGGCGTCCTCTGAGGCGACAATTAGGTCGCACATCGAGGCGTTCATCCAACCACCAGCCAGGCAGTTGCCCTGTACCATGGCGATGGTCGGTTTGCTCACATTGCGCATGGCGTAGGCTTGGTATCTAAAATGATGGTCCTCGCTCCTCAGTGTCCTTTCCACGCCGGTCATCTTGGTATCCATGTACCGTCTCATTATGGTGCCCTCTGGCGCGGGTGACCGGTCGCTGCCGGACTGACCATAGCTCATGTCATGACCGGCGGAGAAGTCTTTGCCAGCCCCGGCAAAGATGATGACACGCACATCGTCATCGATATCGGCTTCGATAAATGCGTCCTGCATTTCTTCCAGCATCAGTGGGTCTTCCGCATTGCGCTTTTCCGGGCGGTTCAGGGTAATTTTGACAATTCCAGGCTCGACTGTTTGGTAGAGTATCCTTTTGTAAGTTTTCATCTCCTCCTCCTTTCCTTTTCCATCCTTTTTGTTAAGGACTTAATTGACTTTCTTAAGCCTTGAACTTACTATCTCGTGCCTTAAGCATCTCTCTGACGCCGCCCTTGTCTGTGGCCTTGGCTCTCTCTTCGCGCCATCTCTTAGCTTCATCACTGGCGTGGGACATCTGATGAATCAGGAAATGATATTCCCAGCCCAGTCTTTGTCCCATGGCGTCCCAGGCGAAGTTGATGGACCTCTTGGTCAGGCTAACGGCCACTGGCATGTTCATGGCTATTCTGCGGGCTAAATTCATTGTCTCTTCTTCCAGCTTTTCCCGGGGTACAACTTTGTAGACAAAGCCGACCCGTAAAGCATCCTGGGCGGAAAGCGGGTCGCCGGTCCACAGCATCTCCTTGGCTTTTCTGAAGCCGAAATCATAGGGATGAAAGAGGATTTCAACCCCAGCGGGGGTCATTCTGACTACGGGGTCGCCGAATTTAGCATCCTCTGAGGCGACGACAAGGTCGCACATGGAACAGGTCATTAAAGCCCCGGCCAGGCAGTTGCCCTGTACCATGGCGATGGTCGGTTTGCTCAAATTGCGAATATTGCGGTGGGATTCTAAATAAATGTGGTCCTCTCTCTTCAACTGGTGTTCCATGCCCGTCATCTTGTTGGCTACGGCCCGGCCGATTATCGAGTCGTCGGGGGCTTCATGTCTTTTGCCGCCCTCTTTCCTCATCCCACTCATGTCATGGCCGGAGGAAAAATCTTTACCGGCGCCGGCAAAGATGATTACCCGCACATCATCGTTGATGTCGGCATCAATAAAGGCTTGCTGCATTTCCCATTGCATTAAGTCATCCTGCGCATTACGCATTTCCGGACGGTTCATGGTAATCTTGACAATTCCGGGTTCCACAGTCTCATAAATAATCCTGGTAAAGTCCATTTTCCCCTCCTTCTTGGTTTCATTTGGTATTGGCTAAAGAAAGCTCTATTTAGCTGACGGCATGAATCAAAGCTTAGTGGCAGCCCTATCATAAACTGTCATTTTGGATTTTGCAAGTTTTGCCTAGAGGTGTATTCCGCCTGATTATTCCATTTTTTGATATTTATTGACACCAATGGCGCTGTTACGGTGTACACTTTAATCACGTACCATAGCTCAACCGAGTTACCAATGGCATCGGTAGCCCGTGCTTTATCATCTTGTTCTGGGTGGAAGTAATATCATAGGGAATGCGGTGGAGCCTGACCTGGCGGGTTGCGCTATCATATATTGCGTAGCTGGCCCGGGGGTCGCCATCGCGGGGCTGTCCCACGCTGCCGGGGTTGATAATCAACCGGTCCCTGCCCAAGGTAAGCTGAATATCGGTCAGAAAGCGACGACCGATACAGGTGCTATTTTCATCGTAGCTGAATACCAGTGGTACGTGGGAATGGCCTACCAGGCAAAACTGTGATTTGAAATAAGCGAAATTTTCTTTAGCCAGGCTGGTCGATGTTAGGTATTCCCAGATAGGCTCTCTGGGGCTACCGTGTACCAGAGTAAAATCATCCTTCTGAATAACCAGGGGCAGCTTTCCTAGATACTCGACATCGGCCGGGCTTAATTGCTGTGCCGTCCAGTGGCAGGATACTGCCGCATCAGGGTTAAAAGCGGCGGTATCAATCCGGCCGATGGCTGCCAGGTCATGGTTTCCGGCGACGCAGATATGATTGGTTTGTCTGAGCAGCTCGATACAGGCATGGGGGTCGGGACCATAGCCGATGGTATCTCCCAGGCACCAGATTTGTTCGGTTCCTCCCTGGCGCTTGATGTCATCCAGCACCACGCTAAAAGCAGCCAGGTTAGCGTGAATATCACTGATAATAGCGTAGCGCATGTAAAACTATAACAGCTTCTACTCGGTCTTACCAGAGTGTTTGAGTGTGGATTAACTCAGCCTCTTCTCGTCCTCTTACTGAGAGACGATGTAAGTATAAATGCTAGCATAGTTGTCATTAGTAGGAAGAGTCATTTGATTTGCGGCAGTCATGTCCCGCAGTATTACGGTGCCTGTCTTTATCTCTTGGTCCCCGATAATCACCGCGTGACGGATACCAAGCGTATTGGCCTGCCTCAGTTGGGCTTTCAGGCTCTTGTTGCCGATGGCTTCTATTACTGCAATGCCAGCTCGTCTCAGTATGGATGCTAGCTTTATCGTCTCATCCTTGGCGTCATTGCCTGCATAGGCGATAAAGACCTGTGGCCCGAGTAATGGTGGAACGGCGATATTCTGCTTTTTAAGATTAGAGATTATGCGCTCGATGCCGGTCGCAAAGCCAAGAGCCGGCGTAGGTTTACCGCCCAGTCCCTCAATCAGATTATCATATCTTCCTCCACCCCCGATGGTGCTCTGACCGCCTTCTACCTCCGGCTGAACTTCGAATACTGTCCTGGTGTAGTAGTCCAGACCACGGACCAGGCGGTGGTTTACGGCAAAGGGGATTTCCAGTAAGCCGAGGTATCTCTGTAACTGGCTGAAGTGCTCGGCGCATGGCTGGCAAAGGTAATCGATACTTCTGGGGGCGGAGTCAGCTATTGGCTGGCAGGACCTCTCTTTGCAGTCGAGCAGGCGTAGCGGGTTACGGGCCAGTCTGATTTTGCAGTCGGCACATAATTTATCGGTGTATTTGGCGTAGTAGTCCTTCAGGGCAGCAAGGTATCCCGGACGGCATGTTTTGCAGCCGATGCTATTCAGGCTCAGCAACAGGTGGTGAAAGTTCAGGGACCGGAAGAATTGCCAGGCCATATCGATGATTTCAGCATCGAGGGCAGGGTCATCGCTGCCGATAGCCTCGTAGCCAAACTGATGGTGCTGGCGGAACCTGCCGGCCTGTGGTCTTTCGTATCTGAACACGGAAGTCAGGTAATAGAGTTTCACCGGCTGCGGTAAATTATGCAGGCCGTGTTCGATATAGGCGCGGCAGACTGAGGCGGTGCCCTCCGGAATCAGGGTTACTTTGCTGCCGCCTCTATCTTCAAAGGTGTACATTTCCTTTTCGACAATATCGGTCCCTTCCCCGACACTGCGGCTAAACAAACCGGCATCCTCAAAAGCGGGGACATCAATACGCTCATAGCCATAGAGTTGGCAGATATTAGCTATCTTTTGCTCGACATAGCGCCAGTAGGCTTGTTCCTGGGGTAGAATGTCTGTGGTTCCGCGTGGAGCCTGGTACAATCTAGCTTCTCCTACCGTATGTTAAAAGTAGAATACAGTATTAACGCTGGATTTGTAAAGGTGAGGGATACCGGACAAGTTGCAGAGAGGCTGAGGATTTGCTAGACTGGACTGGTGGCGGGGGCCGTTAGCTCAGTTGGTAGAGCACCTGACTTTTAGGCCACCCACGGCTGTTCGACATCCTGATTCTATTTTAACGTCTATGTCGAAACCGATAACGCTTGTACTCCGGGCAAAAGCCTCCGCCAGAGGCAGTCCGACATAGCCTAATCCCACGATGCAGACTACCATTTCATCCGGATTGTGTTTCACTTCCGAACTCCTTCACGGTTTGCCCTAGTCCTTCTTCCAGACTACATTTTGGGTCATAGCCAAAGGCTCGGGCTCGTGATATATCTGCCAGACTATGCATAATATCGCCTTGTCTTGATGATTCATAAATCGGTTTTAGTTTGCTCTGCATTAGACTGATGATGAGTTGAGCTAGCTGGTTTATGGATGATTGTACGCCTGCTCCGATATTGGCAATGCCAGTAAACCGACCCTCGGCGGCCAGAATGGTGGCAGCGACGACATCTTTAACGAATGTGAAGTCTCTGGTCTGTTCTCCATCTCCAAAAACGATGGGAGGCTTTCCTTCGGAGACTCTTTTAATGAATAGGGGAATGACCGCTGCGTACTGAGAATTGGCGTCCTGTCCTGAACCGTAAACATTGAAGTATCTCAAGCATACAGTCGGTAGCCCATAGACCTGCTGAAAGACGCGGCAGTAGTATTCGCCGGCAAGCTTGGCTACTGCATAGGGAGACTGAGGATTTGGTAACATGTCTTCCCTTTTAGGAAGGACGGGAGTATCACCGTAAACTGAACATGATGAAGCGTAAATTACCTTACCGACACTATTATCTCGAGCGGCTAAAAGCACATTCAATGTCCCGGTCATATTCACGTCATGAGAGGCTTGTGGGTTCTCTATACTTCTGGGGACACTGGGAATGGCTGCCAGGTGAAATACATAGTCGACGTCACGTAAAAGCTCCCGAAGTAATGAGAAATTGGTAACACTACCTTGATGAAACTCTACCCTTTCATCTTTCAATATCGGCTTGATGTTCCCCTTTTTACCTGTGGAAAGGTCATCAAGGATAATGACGTTATAGCCGCCTTTGGCCAGCTCTTTAGCCAGATTTGAGCCAATAAACCCAGCCCCACCGGTAATAACTACTCTTTTCTGTTCCATTTAATCGACTTTCTTAGGTTAAGTCCTGATTCTCCCGCAAAAAATCCTAGATTGGATATCTAAAATCCTAGATTGGATATCTATAGTATTAAGCATTCTATACTGTCACCAGCTCTTTTATCAAGCCTGAGGCACGGCTCACCAAAGCCGCTTGCAGGGGGAATGAAGGGTCAGTTAATGCTTCGTAGGAGCATGAATAACCCCTTGATATTGACTTTCAGGTCTCCCCAGGACTCAATCTGCCGGAGGCGTTGCCACAGATAGGTAGGGCGTAGATAGAATTCTCGGTAGGCTCGTCTCGTCCAGGACCTGAGGTCATTCCGGGTAAGCCGGTCGCTTTCGAACACAGGTATTAGCTGGCTATTCGCCGCAGAATAAACGAAGCTCTGCCAGGGGATGTTCCTTTCCCCGGTCTCCAGCAGATTGTATAACTCGGTGCCTGGGAAAGGCATGGTCACCGAAAACTGGGCAAAATCAAGTTTCAACTTCCTGGCGAACTGAATGGTTTGCTTGATAGTCTCCGGTGTTTCGCCAGGGGAACCAAGCATAAAGTAACCGATTGTTTGCAGTCCGGCCTCCCGGCTGCTGCTAATTGCCTCTGCCACCTGTGCCAGAGTGATGTCTTTATGCAATGTTTTCAGTATTTCCGGAGACGCCGATTCAATGCCGTAAGCGATGGCATAGCAGCCGGCTTGTCTGATATGGCGCAGCAGTTCTTTATCAACCAGATTGACCCGCGCCTCGCATGTCCAGAATAGTTTTACGCCTTTTTGCACTAAGCTATCGGCGATAGCGTGGGCTCTCTTTTTGTTCAGAGTAAAGACATCATCATAGAAGGCGATTTCCTTAATTCCAAACCTTTCCTTTAAATAGCTAACCTCGGCAATAACTCTTTCCGGGCTCTGTGCCAGAAACCTGTTGCCAAAGACGGGCTTGGAGCAATAGGCGCAGTGATAGGGGCAACCCCGGCTGGTTACTAGTGCCGCAAATGGCAGTGCCCTGCCGTGGGGCGGATGGGGCCTGTATTTCTGCCATGGAAGCAAATGATAGGCAAGGAAGGGTAGTGAATCAATGTCAGTAGGTGACTTCCTGGCAGGTGTGCTGATTACTTTCCCGTCTTTCCGGTAGGTAATGCCCAGGATATTGTCGACAGGGCGTTTATTCTCCAGGGTTTGTAATAGCCCGATGATGGTCTCCTCGCCCTCGCCCCTGACAATCATGTCTATCTGAGAGGATTCTGCTAGCGTTTCCTCAGGAAGTAAG
>JACPSA010000063.1:693-26263 GCA_016193545.1 Chloroflexota bacterium | reverse complement strand
TTAGCGGGCTGCGCCATGAAAGACCCTTCCGCAGGGGAGTCTTCAGATACATTATCCTGCGCCACCTCAAAGATAAGCCAAGCTATGGATACGAGATTATCCGTGCGCTGGAAAAACGCTTCTATGGCTTCTACACGCCAAGCCCGGGTACTGTCTACCCTACCCTACAGATGCTCGAGGAAATGGGCCATATCACTGGCGTAGAGCAGGACGGCAAAAGAGTCTACACTATCACCGATGAAGGCCACCGGTTCCTTGCCGAGCACAACGAGTTCGACGAAAAAATCGAGAACCGCATGAAGGAATGGTGGAAACCTGAGAATACCGATGATATAAGGGGGACGATGCACGAGTTCGGAAGACTTGCCGAGCTGCTGAGAGATAAGGCACATACCGCCGACACCGAAAAACTGAAGCGCATCCGTAAGGTTATCTCCCGTGCTTATGAGGAAATCTTGAAAGACTAGCTTTAAAGCACCCTAAAACCCGGGTAAAGTGTAAATGAATACAAAATGAGAATTGTACTACGATTACTGGTCTTCACTAAAAAATACTGGCGGGTATTGCTGTTCGCTTTTATCTGCCTGATAGCCACCACCGCCTTCAGCTTGATTATACCTAGGGTACTGGGCCAGGGTATTGATACCGTGCTTAGTTCCGGGCAGCGCCATTCCCTCATCATCGCAGCCATTATTATCATTAGCGCCAGTATCCTGAGGGGTCTCACCGCCTACAGCAACCGGTATCTGACACAAGTCGTCTCTCAGCGAGTGTCCTATGATATCAGGAATGCCATCTACGACCGCCTGCAACGGCTCAGTTTTGCTTATCATGATAAAGCCCAGACCGGCCAGCTGATGTCCCGCGCCACCGTCGATATCGAGGCTGTACGCAGGTTCCTCGGCGAGGGCCTGCTAACCCTCGGCCAGACAGTTTTGCTGATAGGCGGTATCGCTTACATTCTAATCGCGCTGGACTGGAAACTGGCGCTGCTCACTTTAGCTTTTATGCCGGCTATTGCCTGGCGAGCCATTGTTGTCGGTAAGCGTCTCCGTCCCGTCTGGCTCAGAGTCCAACAGCTAATGGGCGCTCTGGGCACCACGCTACAAGAAAGCCTGAGTGGCATCAGAGTGGTCAAGGCTTTCTCGCGCCAGCAGGCAGAGAGTCAGAAATTCGCCGCCGACGCCAGAAAGCTCTACGATGCCCAAACCGGCGCCGCCCGTCTGCAAGCTCTTAATATGCCCATGATGGCATTTTTGCTAAGTCTACCGACGGCTCTGATTCTATGGTATGGCGGAGGCCAGGTTATCACCGGCAGTCTGACCATGGGTGGGATAACCCAGTTCATCCTCTATATGGGAATGCTGGCCCAACCCATTCGTCGGTTAGGCTTTATCGTCAACATGTTTTCCCGCACGGTATCAGCCGGCCAGCGTATTCTGGAGATAATTGATGCCGAGTCACTGGTCAAAGAGAAAACCAATGCTACCAAGCTAGGCAAGCTAAATGGCCAGGTCTCATTTGAAAATGTTAGCTTCAGCTATGATTCGCTGGGTCCGGCGCTTAACGACATCAGCTTTAGCGTGCAACCAGGGCAGTTGGTGGCTCTTTTGGGTGGCTCGGGTAGCGGCAAGAGCACCCTGATTAATCTCATCTCCCGATTCTATGATGTCAGCAGTGGACATATTACCGTTGATGGTATTGACATCCGTGATGTGACCCTGGTCTCACTACGCCGGAATGTGGCGATAGCCCAACAGGATGTCTTTCTATTCTCAGCCACCATTCGAGACAATATTGCCTACGGCGCACCGGAGGCTACGATGGAGCAGATAGTCACCGCCGCCAAAGCCGCTCAAATTCATGACTTTATCCAGAGCCTGCCCGATAGCTATAACACCTGGGTAGGCGAACGGGGCGTTACCCTTTCCGGCGGTGAGAAACAGCGGCTGGTCATCGCGCGGGCGCTGCTGATGAATCCCAGTATCCTTATCCTGGATGACTCCACTTCCAGCGTGGATGCCGAAACCGAGCACCTCATCCGTCTGGCACTGGACAAACTTATCCAGGGACGAACCACCTTTATTATTACCCATCGCCTGCCCATTATCAGGAATGCGGACATCATCCTCATGCTCAAGGATGGACATATAGCGGAGATGGGTAAACACGAAAAACTGATGGCCAGGGACGGCCTTTATCGGCAAACATACCTGTCGCAACTGGCCGCAACTCAGGATTCTGCCGAAAAGTTAACGGAGGCGCAATAGTATGGTATTTCACGGCGGCGGCGACTGGGGTGGAGGGTGGAGGCGGAGGGGGAGGAGGCGGAATGTGGCGGTTACATAGTACTCTCGATGCCAGAGATGAAGACGGCGTACTGGGTAAGGTATATGACAGTCGGGTTATCAGAAGACTACCCAAGTACCTGGCCTGGGTCAAATCTGATTTAGCGCGGGCAGTGGCCGGCACGCTGACCCGTACTGTGGCTAATCTGGCTATGCCCTATCTGGTATTTATAGCCACAGATAAATTCATCAAAACTGGTAACCTTGGTGGTCTCAGTATCGCCGCTCTTGCCTATCTCGGTGCGGCGCTGTTAATGTGGGGTGGTCAATACCTGGAAACCCT
This sequence comes from Chloroflexota bacterium, assembly GCA_016193545.1. Taxonomy (GTDB): domain Bacteria; phylum Chloroflexota; class Dehalococcoidia; order Dehalococcoidales; family UBA2162; genus JACPSA01. Next base: position 23,632 of record JACPSA010000063.1, on the reverse strand, counting down.
ATACCTATCCTACGCCGGGCAAAGGATTCTCTTCAGACTGCGCACCGAGATGTTCGACCACCTTCATCAGCTATCATTGAGTTTCTTCGACCATAACAAAGTGGGCAAAATCATGTCCCGCGTGCAAAATGATGTCGACCAGTTGCAGACGCTGCTCACTCAAGATATCGTTATGCTTGCCGCCGATGTCCTGACACTGATAGCAATCACTGTAATTATGATGACCATGAACGCCCGACTAGCCCTGCTCACCCTAACCGTGGTGCCAGTTTTAGCCATCGTGATGGCCGTCTGGCAGCAGTATGCCCGCCGTGTCTTCATCAGGGTACGCCAGGCTATTGCTGTAGTTAATGACAATCTGCAAGAGACCATATCGGGAGTCCGAGTGGTCCAAAGCCTGTCCCGGGAGGAGGTCAACCTGGGGCAATTTAACACGGTCAACAAGGCAAATCTGGATGCTAACGTAGAGGCAGTCAAGCTGCAAGCGGTAATGATGCCCACAGTACAGATACTAACTGACGGTGCCTTTGTTCTGGTTCTTATCTTCGGCGGCTTTCAGGTCCTGGCCGGACAGACGACTCCCGGTGTCCTGCTGGCTTTTCTACTCTATATCCAGCGCTTCTTTGCTCCGGTGCAAGAACTGACGATGCTGTATACCGACCTCCAGATGGCAATGGCCTCCGGCGCACGCATCTTCGAACTGATTGATGTCAAACCTGAAATCAAAGATAGTCCTCAAGCGGTTGAGATGCCCCCGCTAAAAGGGGAAGTCAAGTTTCAACATGTTGGCTTCGCCTATGACCCTGGTACGGAGATACTCCACGATATAGACCTCACCGTTAACCCGGGGGAGACGGTAGCTATAGCGGGACGAACCGGAGCGGGCAAAAGCAGCCTGACCAGCCTTATTGCTCGCTTTTATGAGGTAACCAAGGGTGAGGTACTCATCGATGGCTACAATGTGAATTCAGTCACCCAGCAGTCATTAAGACACCAGATAGGTATTGTGCCTCAGGACCCCTTCCTCTTTTCCGGTAGCATTGAGGACAATATAAAATATGGACACCTTGAGGCCAGCCACGAAGAGGTCATCGAGGCGGCCAAAGCGGCCGGTGTCCATGACTCCATTACCCTCATGGAGCGCGGCTACGATACTCAAGTCGGGGAAAGGGGAGGTAATCTCAGCGCTGGCCAACGCCAGCTTGTCTGCCTGGCCCGAGCCATTCTGGCTAATCCTGCCATTCTGATACTGGATGAAGCCACCTCCAGCGTGGATACCAACACTGAACGCATTATGCAGGCATCACTGCAGCGCCTTTCCCATGGGCGTACCTGCATCATCATTGCCCACCGGCTGTCCACGGTGACCAATGCCGACCGTATTATCGTCCTCGAACACGGAAAAATTGCCGAGACCGGTTCTCACCGGGAACTCATGGCAAAACAAGGACTCTATCACCACATGTTCGAGACCTTGAGCGCACCAACCCTGGAACAATATCACCCTGCCTGAAAAAGCATCACCTAGTCCCGAGCGATAGCAACTGCCAAGTAATCCCCGGAGATAGTCAGACTCTGACAAATAAATGCCCTCAATCGACAACCATTGCCAGACGTTGTTTATTAACCTCACCCCCTTAATCTCCCTCTCCTTGCCAAGGAGAGGGAGAAGAGATTTTTAGAGAGGGGGCTTTGCCTCCTCTCTAGTCTACACTCCCCCTTCCCTTGGTAAGGGAAGGGGGTCAGGCCTGCCCGCCGCACAAGGCTTTGGCAGGCGGGGGAATAGGTTGCTAAATGACCTTCTGACGAAAACCTTTCCGCTTGTCAGTCTGTATAGTATAATTAAATAAAGGGTTAAGTATGGCAGCATAGCCGGAGGACCGATGAGTGATATTAAGAGTGCCTTTGAAATAGCCATGGAAAAAGTGGAGAAGCTAGGCCGGGCGACCGAAGAGGAGCGCCTGAAGTGGAAGTATGCCCCGGTAGGCGAACAACTGGCCGCCAGATATCTCAAGGAAGATTGTAACCTGGTAGCCGAGTTGAGCCAGTATCAGCCTGATGCCAGAAAGTACATTGCCGGGCGTGCCGCCGAGATACTAATCAGAAACATCAGCCTGCCCCGGAATGATGCCACCAAGAAAACCAATCGAAAAGTAATGGATGGCCTGAAGCTGCTGAAGAACGACAAGGCAGGCATCGAGAATACCTACAGCCGGATAAGATACCTCTTCACTCACTATGCCGAGCAGGGTGAGGCGCAGCGCAAACAGGCCTACGAACAGTTAAAAGCTGAGTTCGAGGCTAAAGTCCAGCAGGCAATGCAGCAACAGATGGGCTCATTCACGGGAGTTAAAATAGATGTACAAAAACAGCCTCAGTTTCAACAGGAGTGGCGCCGGATACAGTCCCAGTTAGACGCGCAATACCTTAATCTTCTGAGCGAGTATAAACGGGAGCTATCGGCGGTAAGTTAAACCATGATAAAAGAACTGGACTCCTTTATCGATGAAGTGTACCGGGAACCATATTCCCTCCCCCACAATAACTGCATCCACAAGTCCCTTAAGATAAAAGCCCGGGCGGAGGAGCTAGGACAAAGGGCGGACTTGATTGGCTGCGTATCAATAGTACCGATGAAAAAGTGGCATAACTTCCCCAGCATTAACCTCCATGTCTATACCGAGATTGAAGGCAAAAAGGTAGATGTATCACTCGACCCGGGACATGAAGCAATATACTGTAAAAATAGCGAGAAAAAACTGATTATGCCGGTGAATCTTTCCCGCCTAAAGAGAATTATCAGTAAAGCAATCAACGCCGGTCATTGGCCAAGAGAGTTACCAGGTAGAGGCTTGAAGAGGACTGACCATGGATATTAATGACGAAAGGATTAAATATGTCGTCAAGCACACCGAAATATTAAGAGCCCCGAAGCAGAGCCTGTACACCTTCGGTACTACCAACATCGGCTATTACCTGGTTACGGAACCGGCTTACTCTGAGCTGATGGGAAACATCACCGAGACTGTTATTAGAGAAGGCAGGGTAATCGCCGAAAGACCAAGGATTGTCACCCCTTATTACCTGGCCGGACTGGAAGGATTCGGCTCTGAAGCCAGAAGGTATTTTGAGACACTTCTAAGAGAGCGCGGTCCCAGTATCTCCGGCCTGTTTTATACTTATAAGAACGAGCCTAAAGAGCTTAACATTGTCTCGGACAGTATGCAATCGGTAGTCGATAAGCTTAATACTGAGATTGACCAGCGTGGCGACCCGCTGGCGGCAATCATCAAGGGTCAAGATGAACTCTGGGATGTATCTTTATTGAAGTTTATCTACGAGGTGACCAGAAGCTCGGTACAAGACAACCTGAGACAGATGGACAGTAGAGGACTGCTCAATACCGACGCAGCCGGTATTCCGGCTGACGCCAGACTAAGAATCGAAGAGCTTTTCCAGATGGTCGCTAAAGGCGAGATTCAACCCGGCGACCTGAAGAAAGAGCTTGACCGCTGGGGCTTGTTCGACGAGTACCAGGATAGATTTTTTAGCCTTTTCGGGGAAAGACGATAGGAGTAAACCGGGAGTCTCAACTGATGAAAATCACGGTAATCGAGGCTAGAGACCTTTCCGAGGCATGGTTTCTCTGTCTGTGTAAAACCCTGACTGAAGGGCGTGAATATAAGATTGAGCGGGGAAGCTTTGCTAGCCAGTACCGTAAAGAGCTTGATTTTGTCGTTGTTAAGGTCAAAAATCCGGGGACAAGACCCTTAGTCCCCGATGTACCGCCGGGTGTACCAGCCCCGACTACAATGGAATACATCGAGAGCTACCTACCCTACCTGATGACCGCCCATAGAGCTGAAGAGGAACAGTACACTTACGGTCAATATTTAGAAAAGCAGATTACCGAGGTAATCAAAATGTATAAGGAAGACGGCTATAATACCAACCAGGCCTTTATGGCGGTGGGTAATGAGCAGTCTATCTTCCTCTCCGACCCTCCCTGCTTAAGAGCCATCGATACCAGAATTGATAATAACAGGCTTAACTTTATTGTCTATTTCCGCTCCTGGGACCTGTGGGGCGGCTTCCCCTCCAATCTGGCAGCCATTCAACTGCTCAAGGAATACATGTCCAGTGAAATAGGGGTTGATGATGGGGAGCTGATTGCCTCAAGTAAAGGATTACATCTTTATGAGTACTCCTGGGATTTGGCCCGGGCTACCACCAGAATAAAATAATCAGAACTAAACCTTAATCTTGACATGCCGGTAGGAGTCAACTTACTTTTATTCTTCAGGATACCCCGATGCAGAGAATGAAGCCAATTATATTTACCAGTCTGCTAGTAATCTATTTGCTCGGCAGTAGTTGTGCCCCCAGGCAGAGCTTCGATACCCACCTGAACTCAATAATAAAACCATACCTCTTCAGTATTGCCCGGTGGGAATCACAAGCCCTACCCGACGAAATAAAACAATGGCTTCTGAGCCGGCAGGAAAAACAAGAAAAGATTGATGCTGGAACAGTTGCGGTCACCGAATATTTCTCCTTAGCCGAACGAATAAGAACATTACAGTCAGCAATAACCGCCAACGCCAGTCAAGGAGGCTCCAACCCGACCTCGTTGGAAACTGAGCTAAAAAGACTGCAAGCCAGCAGAGCCGTCTTAGTCAGTACGGTGGAAAGGATATTAGAGAAACAGATAAGAGATACACTGGCTGAGCAGGGTATTTACAATCCGCTGATAGAGTCAAAAGTCAGCTTCCCGCCGTTAAATTTCAAGTTAGACCAGCTACCCTATTTACTGGTGATTTCTCCCAGAGAGAAAATAGAATCAATCAGGGAAAAAACCCTTAAGCCCAGCCTTATCCTGGAGGAGAAGGCAGATATTGAAGCCAGGGTTGACAAGTTGGACGTCTCCTCGCTGGTGGTAGAGATTGGCGGCTTGGGCGCGACGTACCCCACCCTTGTCAGCAATGACGCCGGTCTGCGGTCCACCATAGATGCCGTTGTCGAGGAGTGGCTGCACCAATACCTGGCCTTTAAACCACTGGGGTTTCTTTATCTTCTCGATTTAACCGGTATATCCCGCAATTATGAAATTGTCACCATGAATGAGAGCACCGCCAGCATGGTCAGCAAAGAGATTGGCTCGATAGTGTATAACAAATATTACCCTGAATATAACAATAGCGTTAGCCAGAGCCAGACAACAGAAAAAGAATCTGATTTTAACCGGGAGATGAGAGAAACAAGAAGAACAGTGGATATCCTACTGGCGCGGGGAGAAATTAAACAGGCTGAGGAATTCATGGAGCAGAAACGGCAATACCTGGCCTCGATAGGCTATCATATCAGGAAACTCAACCAGGCTTACTTTGCCTTTCACGGTACTTATGCCGATATGCCAACCTCGATTAGTCCCATCGGGGTTGAGTTAAGGAAGCTAAGAGAGCAGAGCACTTCTTTGAAGGATTTCCTCAACAGGGTGGCCGCCATGACCAACCGGCAAGAATTAGCCGATAGTATTAAGTAACTTGAAAATCAACATCCCGACAAGACAACAATCCTCCCAAAGGATACGGCAACTTGTACCGAACATTCGGGAGGATTACACCCTGCAGCCTGAGACAACAGGTAACATCAAGGTGCCGCAACTAAATTCAGCACCATCTACAGGCTTTTAATATTATTCTATTTTACTGTGTTACAGGATATCAACAAACGACCAGTCGATACAAAACGGATAATTAAGTACCAGCCTTAGCTCTTCCCAATCCTGAACATCTTGGTGCCACAGACCGGACAAACACCCTGGGTTGCCGGTTTACCATTCTTCATGGTGATATTCCTGGCATTCCTCATTTCTCTCTTAGCGCGACATTTAACACAATAAGCCTGCATTAGTACACCTCCGTTTTTGATTAGAAAGGATAAACCATTCTGCGCTCAATGTCAATAGGCACAGAAAAAAATTTAAAATAATACCTGCCAGATTCGGAACATTGCCATTACAAGGGTATCACTGTAGAATAGAGAAAGGGGGAGGACACGAAAAGCATGGCGAAGAAGAATCCCCTCAAAGTTACTGACGCCACCCTGCGGGATGGACAGCAATCCATTTTCGCCACACGCATGCAAACCGGGGATATGGCCGACATCGCCACTCAGATGAACCGGGCTGGGTTCTATTCTATGGAGGTCTGGGGAGGGGCAACCTTCGATGTGGCCACCCGTTTCCTGAATGAGGACCCCTGGGATAGACCCCACATCCTCAAAAAACTGATGCCGGACACCCCGCTACAAATGTTGGTCCGGGGGCAGAGTCTAGTTGGTTACCGCCATTACGCCGATGATGTAGTAAATGCTTTTGTACGCCACGCTGCTGAAGTCGGTATCGATATCTTCCGTGTATTCGATTCCCTTAACGATGAGCGCAACCTGAAAACATGCCTCAGGGCTATAAAAGAATCCGGTAAACACGCCCAGTTAGCCATCTGCTATTCACTTACCGAGCGTAAAATGGGGGGACCGGTATATAACCTTGACTACTATATAAGGAAAGCACAAATACTGCAGGATATGGGAGCTGATAGCATCTGCATCAAGGACATGGCGGGACTCCTTTCCCCTGATGACGCCTATACCCTGGTCAATGCCCTGAAACGGTTTCTCAAAGTGCCGCTGCAGTTACATACCCACTACACCAGTGGCATGGCCTCGATGACTTGCCTTAAAGCTATTGAGGCGGGGGTAGATATTATTGATACTGCCCTTGCCCCATTTGCCTTACGGTCATCACACCCGGCCATCGAGCCAATCATAGTTGCCCTGCAGGGGACTGCCCGAGACACCGGCCTTGACCTAAACCATATGCTCACCCTGGGGGAGTATTTTGAGTCAATAGTTCCTAAGTACCGTGAGTATTTAAATCAAACCCGCCTATCAGTCATCGATACCGGTGTACTGGTGCATCAAATTCCCGGCGGTATGATTTCCAACCTGGTCGCTCAGCTTCGCCAGTCCAACGCTCTGGACAAACTTAAACAAGTCTATGAAGAAGTGCCACGCGTTCGCAAGGAGCTGGGCTATCCACCCTTAGTCACCCCGACCAGCCAGATAGTCGGTGTTCAGGCCGTCCAGAATGTGATTGTCGGCCGCTACAAACTGATACCAATGCAGGTAATAGACTACTGCCGCGGTCTATATGGGCGTCCGCCTTCTCCCATTGACCCTGACGTACAAAAAAGAGTGCTTCATTACATGAAGAGAGACAGCTCTATAGTGACCCGGCGCCCGGCGGATTTGCTTGAGCCAGAGCTAGATAAAGCCCGTGAATCAATCAAGGACTTCACCCAGGATATCGGTGATATTCTTACGGTAACGCTTTACCCTGACAGTGGACTCCGCTTCGTAAGGCAGAAGTACGGACGGGAGCATCCATCCACGAAGTAATATCGGCAGAAGCAACTAAACCGGTTTTTGCTTGACGCTCCTCAGTTTATTCGCTGCCTGTTTAGGATATTCCGGCTCGGAAAGCAATAGGCGACCAAATGCAACCATATCTACCATCCCCTGCCGAACGATGGCATCGGCGTAATCAGCGTCGGTAATGTTCCCAACCCCGATGACCGGGATTTTCACTGTCTCTTTAATAGCCTGAGCCAGAGGCACAAAGTAACCCTGCTCGGTGAAACGGTCACGACCAGAACCGCCTAGGCCGCCAGAGATATCGATAACATCGACTCCGGCCTGCTCCAGACGAGGCGCGATAAGCTTGGTTTCTTTTCTAGTGAGTCCTCCCTCTATCATGTCATCAGCACCAAAACGATAAAATAAAGGTATATCTTCGCCAAGTCTGTCTCTAACTTCGGCGATTACTTCCAGAGGAAGACGGAGCCGACCTTCCCAATCGCCCCCATATTCATCGTGACGCCGGTTAGTATAAGGGGAAAGGAACTGGCCGAGGAGATAACCATGAGCGCCATGCAGTTCCACAACATCGAAGCCCGCCTCCACTGCCCGGCGTGCTGCCTCGACAAAAGCCCCTGCTGTCTTCTTGAGCTCTTCGATAGTAAAGGGCCTGGGTATCTCCTCATCCCCGGGAACAGGTATATTCCAGGGACCGGCAGGCTGCTCCCCGATTACCCCCCGGGTAGTCCTTGACCCCGAATGGGTTAGCTGTATACCCGCTTTGGCGCCGTCACTATGGATGGCCTGTACCAGACGCCGCAGGCCAGAGATGAGCTTATCGTCATATATCCCCAGTTGCCCGTCGGACGCCTTCCCATTTCCTGATACAAAGGTATGCTCCAGGATAATCAACCCCACTCCACCCCGCGCCCTGGCGGTGTAATGTTTGATGTGTCTATCAGTTACTCCACCATCTTTTGTGGCCATTTTGGTAGCCATCGGCGGCATAACCAGGCGGTTTTTAATTTTGAGTCCCCTTATTTTGATAGGGTCGAAAAGTCCCGGCATACTTCTGTCCTCCCAACTGGTATTCTCACATTATGCTGTCCACGAAGACACCCCTAGACCGTCCCCGTTATGAGGCGCATTGTATCACCGGGTTACTGGCAGGTCAACCTCTATGCTATACTGTCAGAATTACAGGTAGCGCTGACCCGTCAAGCCTCGGTCAACACTTGCCTGAATGCTTTTAGCTGCTAAACTAATCTCTATAGATGACGGAGATTGTGCCATTGACAATTCTGAATCGTGCCAGGCAGGCTTACTACGGATGGCGCATCCTGGCTGCCAGTTCTATTGTTGGCGCTATTGGGGGTGGCTTAATCAACTATGGTTTTTCTGTGTTTTTTCTTCCTATCAGCCAGAGCCTGGAGCTAAACCGCACCTCTACTTCTTTAGTCTTTTCCCTTTCACGTTCTGAGGGTGCTATAGAGGGACCTATTGCCGGCTACCTCATCGACCGATTGGGACCACGGAGGGTACTATTCGTCGCCGGTGTAATGATGGGTATAGGCTATCTTCTCCTTGCCAGAGTCAATTCCTTTGTTACTTTCCTTGTGGTATACATGGGAATCATCTCCCTCGGCTTCAATGCCGGCGTTATGCACGCACCAATGGCCGCAGCCAATTCCTGGTTTGTGCGCAAACGGGGACTAGCTATAGGCATGCTCAGTGCTTTCTTCGGTCTTGGTGGTGCTATCGTACCACCCCTGCTTTCCCTGGCTATCAGAAATTTTGGATGGCAGACCGCAGCCTTTTTAGCGGGACTGGTCGTCCTGGGCGTAATCATTCCGTGCTCGTTCGTTTTCCGGCGTTCGCCGGAGAGCATGGGATTATTACCTGATGGTGATAGTGACCGGATTAGTGCGAACACGGAGCAGAAGCAGACCCCGGCACCCACTCAGGTGGACTTCACGCTTAGCGAGGCATTACATACTCCAACCTTCTGGGTACTAACCCTGGCAATATGCCTGCGTCTAGCCGCTTTTATTGGTATTACTGCTCATTTCGTTCCCATCATGGTCTGGAAAGGCATCACCGAGGCCGAGGGAGCGATGTTGCTGGGAGCGATAGCATTACTGACCGTACCCTTACGCTTCTTCCTTGGATGGGCAGGCGACCGTATACCCAGGTCCTACATCATCGCAGCGAGTTGCGCCATAGGTGCCCTGGCACTATTCCTGCTGTTATATGCTAAGCCGGGCTGGCAGCTCTGGGCATTCGTCGTGCTTCTCACTTTTCCAGAATCCATCGGTCCGATAAGTTGGAGCCTGATAGCCGATTTTTACGGACGCCGACGTTTTGCTTCCATCAGAGGAGCAATGACAGCATTCACCGGCGTCGCGGGAGCGGTGATGCCCGTAGTAGCTGGTTTCTTGTTTGATACTACTCAGAGCTATGAGACGACAATCTGGATTATGCTGGTGATACTTGTGCTCGCTGTTGTAGTATTTGCAGTATTGCGCCCGCCCACTCATCCGACCCGGGTAGACAACTCCCCGCCGTCAAGCATGTAATTACCAATCTGACTCCTTGTTAAATGCTGACCGGATTCCCAGAGTTCCCTGCCCTCCTGGAAAGAGTAGCTTTACAAAGTATGAGGGTGTGTCTAGAATATAATCTTGGATTTGGATAATGAATAAGAGCACACCAAGGTGCAGGAAGTCCCCATGATTTTAGGTATGGAATAATGAAGAAATTTCTTCAAGAAGTATTCGCGTATTTCTGGATCCCATTAATCATGGGGCTTGTTTCCTATATTTTTTCCAGCTGCGCGATGTTTTATTGGGTATCATAACTCTGGTGGCTTTAAGCGCTATCTACACAATAGTACGGCTCTATTTCCTTCACAAAAAATGGTGGCTGCTTATCATCCTTATGGTGGTGGCGCTCGCCTCTACGGGTTTCTTCTTATTAAGGGCTCCGGCCATAACCCTTTCCATTAACGGTCAGAAAGTGACCAGCACCAGCGTCAGCTTTAGCACCGGCTCGGTATCAGTGACCCCTGCCCCTCAGTCCATCGGTGAATATACCAGGAATACTCAAGTTACCATCACAGCCACCCCGGCCTCAGGCTATCGCTTCGACCACTGGGAAGGTGATGCTTCGGGCAATGTCACCACAGTCACCATCAATATCAACGCCAACAAGAACATTATCCCGTCTTCAAGAGTCTTACACCCTGACAACCACTCAGTCTCTTTTCTAGTACTCTGCCTTTACAGGCGTCATTTTTTGGACTAGAATAGATACGATTTGGGCGGGTGTAACTCAGCGGTAGAGTGCTTGCTTCCCAAGCAAGACGTCGTGGGTTCGAATCCCATCACCCGCTCCAGAGCAATCAAATCAACGTTAGCGGCGGAACCGATTGAGATATTGAATCCAATTGAAACGTTTGAGGAAGTCGACGGCATCGTCAAAGCCAGACTCGACCAGTTCTCTCTGCGCTGCCGGGCTAAGGCCAAACTGAGTAGTCCTGACCTGTAAGGTCCGCAGCCGTGCCGTCCGGTACTGGTCATGCTCACTCAGACGCTTGTCCATGGCGCCCATGCCGGTGCCGACAACCGATATTGCTAAATCGGTCAGGAAACGAGCAACACGTGGCCGTCGAGTCGGGGTGCCCTTGCTCTCATCCAGCAGAAAACCAAAGGTAGGCCAGCGGGGCGTCTTATCGAGGCGATCGAACAGCCAGATAGGGAAATTACTCGACACGCCGCCATCAACAATCAGTACTTGCTGTCCCTTTTGCCCCATATTATTCTTCTGTACCGTCTTACCATCTTTGCTCACATTCAGATGTAGCGAGACGGGCTTAAAGAAGAATGGGATGGACATACTCATACGCACAGCTTCCGCTACCGACCACCAGTCCTGCGCATCCTCCGGTGTTAGCCGGTCAACGGCCTTCCCTGATAGCTTCCTGGCCTGCTCCCATGCTTCCCAATAGACTGACAGGTCATCAGGTAACACGATTGGAGTCCCTCGAGAGATATCAGTCGCGACCATCTTCAAACGGTGACGCGGTCTATCAGGGTCCTTCTCCCTTTCAACATTCAGAAACCCCCTGAACCGAAGCTCTTGCTCATCTTTTTGCAGGATTTCTCTCATCGTCTTCAGGAATACACGCCCCGCTACCATGCCTTTAGTAAACATCAGGTGGGCCAGCAGTGGCAGATAAAAATAGAGGCGTTTCTGGAGAAAGGGCACCGGCGGCAGATACCAGACATCTACAAAGCGGTGAAGTCCAACCTCCGTCAGCAATTTCCATATTTCGGAAGAGCCTTTCCCTGACGCCAATAGGGAAGCTACGATGGCTCCACCCGATGTTCCGCCCAGCAGCTTCCAGCTCAACTGAAGCTGTTCGACAGCTCGTGCTGCTCCAACCTGTGCCAGAGCCTTGACACCCCCTCCCTCAAAGACAGCGTCTATACTCTTTGGAGCACTGGAACCAAGCAGCGATTCAATTGATATCCCCGCAGATAGGTCACCGGCGTCTGGTAGTTTGGATGGTTCTTGATGACCCTTGAAGGGCAGGGCTACAAGCCAGATAAGCCAGTAAATAGCTCCCCAAACCATAGCCAGCAGGACGGCAATACCTGCCAGTATAATGTGTAATACCACCACAAATATTCTCAATATCATCTGGCTTATACCCGACATAAGCCCTCCTTAAAGAAAAAGACTGATTACCATCTTAATATTACCGTTATTACCGACAGTTATCGCGCGCTTTATTATCTCTCTATCCTGCCGAACCCGACTCGGACACTGTTTGAACCTTATACAAATGTTGGGAATTGAGTATATTCCTGTGCCAGGGCTTTGTCAATGCCATAAATATGTAGTTAAACAAGACCAAACCCGTCTACTTGACATTTGTCGGTCAAATTTTGTAGAGTGAAGATTAGGAGTATTATGCACAATTTACCTCATAGTCTATAGTCTGTTTATTCTCAAAAGGGGATAATAAAAATAGGTAACCAGATTACTCTGCAAACGGAACCATGAGGTAATCAGCCCAAAGAAACAGCCCACCTATAAATTTCATTCAGCATAGCTAAAATATTGTAAAGGGGGAAGATATTTAAATGGAGGACAATAGAATGCGAAGAAAAATCGTTTGGCTATTGCTCAGTTGCTTGGTAGTCCTATCCATGGTGCTGGCAGCCTGCGCTCCAGCGCCGACACCAACCACGCCGACGACGCCAACAACACCAACGGCGCCCACGACACCGACAGCGCCAACAACACCCACAGCACCAACACCCCAGGTGACTAAGGTTATAGAGCCGCCAATAGCCTATAAGCCGGGACTATTGGAACCAAAGACGGAAAAGCCCAAATACGGGGGCATAGTTACCGTCGCCACCAGCGCTTCGGCTGTTCTGGACACTGCTCCTGTTTTGGCCAGTTCCAGCTCTCGGGTCACGCTCCATCTTGTCAATCGTGCTTTATGGAGTGGAGATTGGGCCAAGGGGCCAGCCGGCACCAATCAGGCCGATTTCCTCGACTTCACCTGGGGGGTGGAAACCGCCACCGGCTATTTAGCTGAAAGCTGGGAATTGCCGGACGCCACGACCATTATCTTCCATCTCCGCAAAGGGATTCGTTACGGACTTAACCCCGATAGCGAGGCGAGCCGGATGGTCGGCGGCCGGGAGGTGACTGCCCAGGATGTGGCCCGCGCCCAAACCATCTGGCATTTAGACCCTGAAGGTCAGTTCATGAAGGGTAGAGTCACTCCCGAAGAGCGCCAGGGGCTGGAAATAACGGCGCTCGATAAATACACGGTCAAATACAAGTTTGCGCCGGGTAATGCCAGCGCCATCATGTATTATGCCTCTACTTTTGCTCCTAACTTCCCGCCCGATGTCTACGAGAAATACAATAAGATGCGCGACTGGAAGGCTTCCGTTGGCTCAGGACCTTTTATCCTGAAAGATGTCGTTCCAGGGAGTGTATTGACCTTCGTCCGCAACCCTAACTCCTACTGGACCGACCCCGTCGGCCCGGGCAAGGGCAATCAACTACCCTATGTGGACGGCGCCAAGTTCCTGCTTATTCCTGACAGGTCAACATTTCAAGCCGCCTTACGCACTGGTAAGGTGGACATGCTAGTAGATAGAACGGAGCGTCTTAAAGCGGAAGAGGCCCGAACGCTGCTGCAGAGCCGCCCCGATTTGATGTGGGTCAAGGTCCCTGGGGGGTTCGGTCAGATAACTTTAAGACTGGACAAGCCGGAACTGCCCTGGGCCCAAAACGAGAAGGGACTCAAGGTGCGCCAGGCGCTGCACATGGCTATCAACTACGAGGGTATCATCAAGGACTTCTTCAAAGGCGAAGCGATAATGCCCACCCCGATAGCACCTTTCCGTCAATTCTGGGAGATGTACACGCCCTTCGAGGAACTACCTGCCGAAATCCGGGATTTGTACACCTATCAGCCGGACAAAGCTAAGAAGATGCTGGCTGAGGCTGGCTATCCTAACGGCTTCAACATCGAAGTAGTGGCCCAAAATATCCATGTTGATGCGTTATCGCTAATTGCCGATTACTGGAAGAAAATCGGCGTCACCATGAAGATTGATGTTAAGGAACGGGGTGTCTACGACTCAATAATCGCTGGCAAGCAGCAGAAAGAGGCAGTAGCCGGAGAGGGCAGGGGTAGTACCACCCCCTACGCCTATCACCCCTATCATCCAACCGAAGACGATAACATCGCCCGCCTTAAAGACGACTACATTTTTGGTGTCTATTACAAGACCAGGGAGGACTACCTGTTCAATGAATCCAAGCTCTGGCCAATGATGAAGGAAAGCTTCCAATACGTTCAAAAGCTGGCTTTTGAAATACGGTTACCCCAGCCCTATGAATACTCTTTGTGGCAGCCGTGGGTGAAGAATTACGCCGGTGAGCTTGACATCGGTCCTTCGGGTAGATTCCGCGCAGTTGAGTTCATCTGGATTGACCAGACACTCAAGAAATCAATGGGATATTAAGGCACAGCACCGTAACCAGACACGCTAAAATAGTGGGGAGGTTGAACCTCCCCACTATTTTGCTTGTTTCACCGGAGAGCAAAAACAAGGCGAGGTTAAACTCAACTCGAAGCCTCAGTTACCGTTTGACAAACAGGTAGATGTGTGCTTAACTACAGCCATATGAAATGACCTCCAGTTGGCCTGGCTTAGAAGGGCTAGGAGTTGCGATGAAAAAGCACCGAAACCGCTAATGATACAGGAGATAGCGGTGGCTGGTGCCTTTTTAGTTTAAAGCAGTGGCAATCCACGGGAGATACAAACCATGATGAGACAACCGAGATAACCGCAAACTAAACCAAAATCTCAATCGAAAGGAGGGGAAAATGAAAAGGAGAATCGTCTGGTTGTTGCTCAGTTCTTTGGTGGTGTTATCCCTGGTGCTGGCATCCTGCGCTCCAGCGCCGACAACGCCAAAAGCACCCACGGCGCCAGCAGCACCGACAGCACCAACTACACCAAGCACACCAACCACTCCAAGCACACCGACCACTCCATTGGCACCAGCCGTGGAAAAGCCGAAGTATGGTGGTACACTCACTGTCGCTATTCCATCGAACCAGCGGGGTTTTTCGCCCACGGCGAGCGGAACAATCACCAGCAGCCTTTACACCCTGCATTTTACCAATGATGGATTATGGGCCGGAGACTGGGCGAAGGGACCGGCCGGCACGAATGAGACCGACTTTCTCAACTGGACCTGGGGGCTCGACCTCGGCACCCCTATGCTGGCGGAGAGTTGGGAACTTCCCGGTGATAACACCCTCATCTACCACCTCAGAAAAGGGATTCGTTACTCTCTCGACCCGAAGAACGAGGCGAGCCGACTGGTCAACGGCCGGGAATTGACGGCTGCTGATGTGGTATATTCCATTAACGCCATGTACTTCGACCCTGAGAGTTTCGGGCAGTACGAACGTATACCGGAGGAGAGACCTCTTTCGGTAGAAGCCATCGATAAATATACGGTTAAAATCAAATACAACCCGGGAATGACCAGCTCAATAGTATATTCTACTTCGACTTACAGCTACATGTTCCCACCGGAGGTATACGAAAAATACAATAAGATGCGTGACTGGAAACATGCGGTCGGCACCGGTGGGTTTATTCTCACAGATGTTCTCTCCGGCAGCAGCATGACCATGAACAGGAGTCCCAACGGCTGGTGGAAGACAGACCCCGTCGGCTCGGGGAAGGGGAATCAACTGCCCTATGTGGACAGCATCAAGATGCTGATTATTGGCGACAGGTCGACGCAAATGGCCGCATTCCGGACGGGCAAACTCGATGTGCTGGGGGCCCCGGTAAATATCTATCTGGATGATTTTGAGCTTCTGATGAAGCAGCGGCCCGACCTCCAATGGGTGAAATGGCCCCCGAGAGCTTCGACATTGGTATCTCTCCGTGTGGACAAGCCGGAACTGCCCTGGTCTAACAAGAGTGTCCGCCACGCCCTAGCTATGGCTATAGACTACAACTCTATAATCAAAGATTATTACAAGGGTGACGCTATGTTTGCTTTTCCAATATCGCCCTACAAAGCATTCCTCCAGTCGTACACCTCACCCGAGCAATGGCCCCAGGCAGTCAAAGACATCTATACCTATAACCCGACCAAGGCAAAGCAACTTCTAGCTGAGGCTGGCTATCCCGATGGCTTCAAGATAAATGTGCTTACCATGAGCACATATGTTGACGATTTGTCTCTAATTAAGGAGTACTGGAGAAAAATCGGTGTTGACATGACAATTGATGTTAAGGAGACTGGTGTCTTTAACTCAATGACTGCAGGTTTTCAGCAAAAGGAAGCGGTGGGATATTATGGGGGCGGCTCTGACCCCTTTGACATGGACCAATATACGCCGGATAATATCGATAACCACAGTCGCGTTAACGACCAATTTGCGGTTCAGGTGTACAAGGATACCAGGGAGGGCTTCGTGACTGACCGGCCTAAGCTTGGCCCGAAGGTGAAAGAATTTTACAATTATGCACTGGAGCAAGCCTGGGACATAGTATTGCCGGGGCCGAATGGCTACAACATGTGGCAGCCCTGGGTCAAGAATTACCGTGGCGAGGTTGACCTCGGGCCTTGCACCAGGCTAATTTGGGGCGCATATGTCTGGATTGACCAGAGTTTGAAGAAATCACTAGGATTCTAGAGATTCTAAAAGTGGAGGGCGGGAAGGCTCAAATCTTCCCGCCCTTTTTAATGGTTTCAGACAAACTTAAGAGTAACTGAATCCGGCAGCCAGCTATGGCCCTGGCCGTTTGACAGGATTCGGGTAGAAGACTATAATTCCGTTTGACAGGATTCTGGGAAGACGCCATAATGTATTCGGGGTTAATGTCGCTGTGCCGAGTGTATTATTAAGGCGCAGACTGCCTGGAGGTAAGACATGTGGTACGGATGGACTGGTACTGAGCTAGAGATTGACCTGTCACGGGCGAATATTAAGAAAAACCAGGGCAACCAGGCGATGTACCATAACTACCTGGGCGGGCGTGGCCTAATTACCAGGCTATTCTGGGACAGGGTACCCCCGGAAACAGAGCCATTTTCCGCAGAGAATCTGTTAATATTCGGCGCCGGCACCCTCGTCGGCACGGCTGTCCCCGGCGCCAACCGGACCACTATGGTCACTAAGTCTCCTCTAACTGGCTACCTCACTTACTCCAATATGGGAGGCTTCTGGGGGCCTGAATTAAAATTCGCGGGCTACGACACACTGAGCGTCTCGGGGAAATCCCCCTCTCCAGTCTACATATACGTAAATAACGACAAGGTAGAGATTCGAGATGCCAGGCATCTCTGGGGAAAAAGCGTTGCTGAAACCCAGCGCATGATTCGCGCCGAACTAAAGAACGAGTGCATCCAGGTCATGTGTATCGGTCCGGCCGGGGAAAACAAGGTACTTTTCGCTAGTATTGAACACAGCTACGGCTTCAGTTTCAGCCGCACCGGCGTTGGTGCTATTATGGGCGACAAAAACCTCAAAGCCATCGCCGTCTACGGCACCAAAGATATCAATATCGCCAGGCCGGAGCCATTCTATGAACTATGTCAAGAAATCCTTGACCGTTCCTATGATGTCGTTAAATATATCGATGACGAGCAGCATGATGCCAGCCACGGGCGTCGCCAGCAGGGTACCTATTACCGCAATACTGACCTGTTGAAAAAATGGCCGGAAGCAGGGCGTGCTCACATGGACTTTCTGTCCCGGCGGGGGGCGGTGAAGATAGGCTGTTACAATTGTTCTCAGAAGTGCTTCCGCTCCGTGCCATTTGCTGATGGCGAGCCTGTCTATCTCAAGTGCCGCTCGCCTTTCTATTTCATCAATATGGCTGACTTCCAGAATTACGACTTTAACCTTCAGTGCAATTATTTGATACAGCGATACGGTCTTGACGCCCTTTCACCAGGGAACATTTGTGCCTTTGCCATCGACCTGTATCAGAAAGGTATCCTGACCAAAGAGGACACCGATGGCATGCATCTGGAGTGGGGCAAACCGGAAATAATCTTCGCCTTGCTGGAGAAGATAGGACGCCGGGAAGGAATCGGTGATGTCCTAGCCAACGGTGTCTACCAGGCAGCTCAACAGATTGGCCGGGGGGCGGAACAATATGCCAACCATGTCAGAAAGCTGGAGACCCGCGGCATGAATATGCATCAGGTCAACATGGCGAGCGCCTATATCCTGTGCGACCGTATGGATAACACTAGGTTTGGCGGTGGTGGGTTCGGCGAAGCCGAAGAGGTTGGAAAAGACATTGCCGAGGCAGTCCACCGAACATATCCGCCCGAGTGGAAAGAATACTTGGACCTACCTAACGCCGGCTATTGTGTGTCAGATTGCCTCGGGCTCTGTATTTTCTGGACAGGCTTTAAGCCTTTCACTCCGATACGGAAGTGGGACATGCCGGAGCTGATTTCATACGCTACCGGAGTGGAGATGAGTCACGAGGACATGGAGAAGGGTTTCCGCAGGGCGCGAGCGCTCATCCGAGCTTATAACACCATACTGGGAGAGAGAATGAGAGCTGATGACCTTCCAGGCAAGTTCTTTAATGGTGTGGGGCCAATTCCGCCAATTAGCCGTGACGAGCTCAGCAAGAGGGTAGCATATGGCAACGAGTTAATGGGCTATACTGCGGAAGGTATTCCAACCAGAGAATCCCTGGAGGAAATCGGATTGGGCGATATCGCCCAGGAGTTAGCGCGACGGGGGCTTTCACCCAAACCATCCCTTATGCCGGTGACCTAAATACATAAAGAAAGGAGGGGGGACTATGGCTCTGTCTGAGAAGGTTTCTTCAGAGTTAATGGCCTGGGAGGTTTACATCGGTTGGACAGCCCTGTGTGAGGAGTTTAGCTCTCCGCAGGACTGGGCCCGACTGGAGAAAGCCAAATGGCGCAAGGGGGAGCTGGTATTCGACGAGCTGCAGAAAAAGCTGAATATACCGCCCGGTGATCCATTCACCGTGGCCAAAGCAATCGGGGATTGGTTTACCAAAACTGGATATGCCAAAATCCAAATCCACAAGGTCTCCGATACCCAGATAATGTATGATATGGGCGACCTGATTATGCTACCCATACTTCGTAGCATACGGAGCCGGGGTTTCAAGGTGTTAGCTCCCGAACCATCGACCACTGTATTCTTCGCCGCCTTTAAAAAACTGTGCAATATGAAGGCAGAAGACATTCCGGTGCCGGAAGAACTGAAGGCAAGCACCCCGGCGGGCATGGGACGCGAGATGTGGCGTCTTACGCCGCTCAAGAAAACCAAATAAAGCGTAGCAGTTCTGGCAGGGATCGGTCTCAGGTGATATTACCCGCGAGTTGGCACCGGGAGGATTTTGCCCGAGTTGGTTTCTGCTTGAGTGACTGAATAATTTTTATTTTTAAGGAGGGGACACTATGCCAGTAGCTAAACAAATAGGTATGGAGTGGCAGCGACGGGAAATCCTTTTCGCCTGGATTGCCTGGCAGAAGGAAGTGGGCGATTCTGCAAAAGGAAACGAAACAATGGAAAGGGTCGTCGCCCGCAAGGCGGACCTGCATCTTGACCACATGTTGCAATCGAAGCCCCTTTCGTCAACTGACCCCGTCACCGTGTGCCGACATGTAGCCGATTACCTGACGGAAAATAACTACGCCGAGTTCCAGATTGGCAGGGTCGCTGACGACATAATCTACCGGGACTGGAAGAACTGTGTGGAGATGCCTCTTATTCCCTGGGCGCGAGAAAAAATGGGACTCAAAGTTACACCGAATCCCTCGAGTAGCATGTTACAGGCCGCCCTGCGTAGGTTCTGCAACCTGAAGGCGGAAAACATCCCATTCTCGGAACTGCCGGCATCTGTCAAGGCACTGACCCCAAAGGGCTGGGTAGGACAGCCGTGGCAGGAAGATAAATGGCAGCGGGTGTATTACCGCCTTACCCCGCTCAAGAAGACCAGGGCTAAAAAGTAGCCGTTCAGGTAGAGATTAGGCACGGGTATGTCACCCGAGAGTGGCGCCAAAGGGAGATTTTACCCGAGCCTATTTCTGTTGTGGCGACCAAAAATTTTTTGAGGAGGTGACCCTATGCCTTTAGCTAAACAAATAAGTATGGAGTGGCAGCGCCGGGAAATCCTTTGCGCCTGGATAGCCTGGCAGACGGACGTGGGCAGTTCGGAAAAGGGAATCGAGACAATGCGGAGAGTCGTCGACCGCAAGGCAGACCTGCATCTTGACCAGATGATAAAAGATTGGCCCATTTCGGCAAATAGTGACCCGATTACCGTATGCCGGGTCGTTGCCGATTACCTGACGGCGAGCGGCTATGCCGAGTACCAGATTGGCAAAATCTCTGACAAAATAATGTACCGGGACTGGAAGAACTGCGTGGAAATGCCTATGATTCCCTGGGCATTACGAGAAATGGGGCTCAAGGTTACACCCAATCCCTCCACCAGTCTGTTCCACGCTGCCCTCAGGAGATTCTGCAAGATAGATGCTAAGATTGTCCGGGGGGCTGATGTGCCCAAAGAGGCACTGGCACAAATACCGAAGGGCTGGACGAAGCCTGGAGAGTGGCACGAGGACGAGTGGGGACGCGAATACTGGATTCTTTCACCCCTGAAAAAATAGGGCTTAACCGTAAAAATTCGGGAAGAGACTGGCTTGGGTTATGTCGCCTGTGACTTAGAACAGCGAGGACTATCATCCAAGCCAGTTTTGGTTCCAGTGACAGAAACACCGGTAAGGAGGTAATACTATGGCTTTGGCACAGAAAATAGACACTGAGTGGCAGCGCCGGGAGATAATTTGCGCCTGGATATCCCTGAACCTGGAACTGGGCGATAGTCCTAAGGCGTTAGACACAATGCGCAAATTGGTAGACCGAAAGGCAGACCTGCATCTTGAACACCTGCTGCTGACAAGAAAAATCCCGTCAAGCGACCCCGTCACCGTGTGCCGGCATATTGCTGATTACCTGACCGAAAGCGGTTATGCCAAGTACCAGATTGGCAGAGCTTCCGATACCATAATATACCGGGACTGGAATGACTGCGTGGAGATGCCTATCCTGCCCTGGGCTTACCAGAAGGGCCTCAAGGTTACGCCCAATCCCTCCACCAGTATGTTCCACGCCGCCCTCCGGAAGTTGTGTAATCTCAAGGCAGAAACCATCCGGGGAGACGACCTGCCCAAAGAAGTCCGGGCGTTGACACCTCCAGGCTGGACGCTGAGCTGGACGGGTGAAGGAGGAGTCAAGTGGCATGAAGACCAGTGGACCCGGGAGTACTGGCTTCTTTCCCCGCTCAAGTAGACTGGGCTAAGTCGTAGAAGCTCTGGCTGAAACCGAACCCAGGTCAGTTATCCAAGCCGGTTTCCGTTCCGATGAGTTAAAACTTTTTAAGGAGGTAATATAATGCCTTTAGCTGACAAAATCGACGCCGACTGGCAGCGCCGCGAAATACTTTGTGCCTGGATAGCCTGGCAGATGGAGATAGGCGATTCACCAAAGGCGGTCGAAACAATGCGGAGAGTGGTCAACCGTAAGGCAGACCTGCATCTTAACGAGCTATTAAAGACAAGAGAAATTCCGTCAAGCGACCCCGTCACCGTGTGCCGGCACATTGCCGATTACCTGACGGCGAGCGGCTATGCCGAGTACCAGATTGGCAAGATATCCGATACTATATTGTACCGGGACTGGAAAAACTGCGTCGAGATGCCTCTTATCCCCTGGGCAATGAAGGAAATGGGGCTTAAGGTTACACCCAATCCATCCACCAGTCTGTTCCACGCTGCTATCCGGAAGCTGTGCAACATGAAGGCAGAAATCATCTGGGGAGACGATATACCGAAAAATGCCGTGGCGCTCACTCCTGAAGAATTCAAACAGGATTGGAGACAGGAATGGGAGGAAGACAGGTGGGGTCGGGAATTCTGGCGTCTTTCCCCACTCAAATAGAACCTAGATTTTTGCTCCGGTGACATAAATCTTAGCAAGGAGGCGATACTATGGCAAAAAAAATCGATGCTGAATTCTTTAACGCGGAGGTCGGCCTAGCCTGGCTGGCTTTATACCAGGAGTTTGGCAAAGACCCGAAAGAGCTGGCTAGACTGGACAAATGCAAGTGGCGCAAAAGTGAGATGGTATTTGACTGGCTTCAGAAAGAAATGAAAATCCCGCCGGGTGACCCTTTCACCGTGGCCAAGGCGGTAGGTAAATACCTGACCAAAATCGGTTATGCCAATGTCGAGGTCTTCAAGCTTGCCGACAACATAATCAGGTATAATGGCACTGACATGATTATGATACCCATGGCCCGTTATTTAAGCAGCCAGGGACTCAAGGTATTTCCTCAACCCTCGAACTCGATATTCATCACCGCTTTTCAGAAACTATGCCATATGAAGGTAGAGGATATCCCGCTACCCCCAGAGGAACGGGCAAAACTCCCAGCCAACATATACCAGCGGACGTGGCGTCTTTCTCCCATCAAATAGAACCCTGAAAAATGAAAATTTGAAGCAAATTGGCAGCTAAATGCTGTTTGACATGATTTTGTGGAGAGTCTATAATTTAATTGGAGACTGAGATATTTTGTTATCTGTGCCGTATCCGGGCACGAGCCGCCAGGAGGTAAATAAGATATGTGGTATGGATGGACTGGCACTCCACTAGAGATTGACCTGTCGCAAGGAACTATTAAAAAAATCCCAGGCGACAGGGCAATGTATGAAGCCTATCTGGGCGGGCGTGGCCTCATTACCAAGCTATTCTGGGACAGGGTACCTCCGGAGACCGAACCGTTTTCCCCGGACAACCCGTTAATCTTTGGCGCCGGCCCTCTTGTGGGCACGGCAACTCCTGGGGCTAACCGGACCAATCTGGTCACCAAATCCCCACAGACCA
>JACPSA010000063.1:0-665 GCA_016193545.1 Chloroflexota bacterium | reverse complement strand
CCCCCAGACTAACCACCTCACTTACGCCAATATGGGAGGGTTCTGGGCACCTCAGCTAAAATTCGCCGGCTATGACACGCTAATCGTCTCAGGGAAATCACCTTCCCCTGTCTATATCTACATCAATAATGACAAGGTGGAAATCCGGGATGCCAGCCATCTCTGGGGCAAAGATGTCTTCGAGACCCAGCATCTGATACGGACCGTAACCAAGAATAATGATATCCAGATTATGTGCATCGGCCCGGCTGGGGAAAACAAGGTTTACTTCGCCTCTATCGAGCATGGCCCAGGCTGTAGTTTGAGCCGCACCGGTGTCGGTGCCGTTATGGGTGACAAAAACCTGAAAGCTATCGCCGTCCATGGCACCAGAGACGTCAATATTGCCATGCCAGAGGAATTCTACGCATTATGTCAGGAAATCCTCGACCGGTCGGATAAGGTTATTGAATATGAAGATAACGTGCAGCATAATGAGAGCCACCGAAAACGCATGGAAGGAACTCATTATCGCAATTTCGAGTTATTCAGGCCCTGGAAAGACGGCGGAAAGGTCCACATGGACTTTCTGGCCAGGCGGGAGGCGGTAAAAACCAGTTGCTACAACTGTCAGCAGAAATGCATCCGTTCGCCTCATACGGATGATGGGCAACCCATCTTTATCA
>JACPSA010000035.1:13055-13501 GCA_016193545.1 Chloroflexota bacterium | reverse complement strand
GTGGTGAAAGCCGTCCCTATTTCCTCCCACTTATGGCTTGGGTCGTTAGAAAAGTCGTATAAAGCCGGCAGGAGCGCGACTCTCATTCCGAGACTGTGGGCAAGCTTGACCACATGGAGAAGCTCGGAATCCGTGGCTGTACGAGGCTGGGTGCGGAATATGGTCGTTGATGCTACTGTCTCCTGACTACCTAAGACGAGCAGTGAAATCCAATTAGCCCCCGTAGCGGCCAGGTTCTTCAATGATTGGTCTGCTCTGGGGGTTGCGTACTGTCCCCACCTGATTGGCGGCGCATCAAAAGTTGTCCAGTCATTGAAATGGATGCCTTTCATAAAGGCGTCCATAGCAGGAAGAGAAACTGGCGAGGGTTGGACGACAGGGGAAGGCGGTGGTGACTTAACCATAAGATTCCCAGATTGGCCATCAATACTCACGGAATACGTTCT
>JACPSA010000035.1:6005-13027 GCA_016193545.1 Chloroflexota bacterium | reverse complement strand
ATGGTGTTATCAATCTTCAGATTAACTTCATAAGTACCAGACTGCTCACCGATGTTAATTACAGTTACCTTGATAGTTACTGAAGCTCCACTAATGACTTCATTAGGAGTAATGGTTAAATCCCTGATGACGAACTCGGCAGGTTTTGGTGGCGATGGAATTGATGAAGATTCAGAAGTTTTTGGTGCTGTCGTTGGAGCTTCTCGATCAGGCAGCGGTGTTACTGATGTTTTCGGATTACAGCCAAGCAGTATCGTTATTATCAAAATTACAGCAACTAAAGCAACCCGTTTCATGATTGCCTCCAGCCAAGCAATCCTAATTATGCTCCTAGAGGTTAACGGTTACAAGCAGACCTTAAAGGAAGAAGTTCTGCGTATTGTACAGTAAGTGGGCGGTAGTGGGCTCGAACCACTGGCCTCTGCGATGTCAACGCAGTGCTCTAACCAACTGAGCTAACCGCCCAAGAGACCTAAATAAAATTTTAGCAGACGCCCTATTTACCGTCAAACAAATGAGCCTGAGGCCACCCTGCCACCAGTTTATTAAACTTATCCTACCTCTTCATTAAGGGATACGCCAGGTCGCCCACTTATCCTTGTCTGTTTCTCCGTTGTAGGCTGATTTGGGCGTTACTCCACGGGCAATGGCCGCAGCCAGGGCCGCTTTGGTGATGTCACCGGCAATAAAGGGAATCAAGCCCATGTTCAGCAGCACCATAAGAGAAGCCACTGTTTTGCCATGGGCTGGCAGCCACAACCCGAGCCAGATAAGACCAGGGATATAAATGAGAACGAAATTGGCCACGAGCATCAGTCCGAACATGGTCAGAAAGCTTCGGGCACGGACATATTTATCGGTAAAATAGCCCACAAAAAGGGCCGCCAGGATAAAACCAATGATATAGCCACCAGTAGCGGTTATGCCGGCACTCCATCCCGAAAACCAGGGAAGGCCAGCCCAACCCAACACTCCAAAGATTGCCATACTGACGCCACCCCACCATTTCCCCAGCAGCACCGCCGCCAGAAACACGGCAAAGGTCTGCCCGGTTATCGGTACTGGACTCCAGGGAAGCGGAAACCTGACCTGAGCCAGCAGCCCGGTAAGAGCCGCCATACCCAGTGCCAGGGCTAGCTTTCTGGGTATGCTAAGCTCATACCGCCAGCGAAAGACACCGTATTTGGCTTCGTTGATTCTAGCCGCAATCTCCAAGTTTACCCTCCATCATTAATTATTTGTTTTATCTCACCAATACCGATGCTAGCAACTGCCGGGAAACATCTTAATATACACTGTCTCGGTCAGCTTAATAAATCAGCACTACCGCCGCGGTTTCTGACTGCCCACGAGGGCAATCTCAATCATTTTGCCGCAATGAGGACAGGTGACATTAACGGTAATAAGCTGACTCATCACCCGCTCAGCCACGGCGGTAACCATGGTATCGATATTATCCAGACGCTGGTCTAACAGGTCCAGGCGCTTCTGAATGCGCTGGATATCCAGCGCTTGCTCCTCGGTGACACCGACCGGTTCATCGCTCTCTACCAAATCCACATCTCCAAAATTATAATCAAACCTATTATAGGCAACAAAGTGGTAATGTGTCAAAGATTTAGCAGCTTATGGTTCTGCTCAATCCCTTAGCCGTTCAGTAACCTCACTCCCTTAATCCCCCTCTCCTTTCAAGGAGAGGGGAAGAGTTTAGAGAGAGGGGGCTTCGCCCCCTCTCTTATACTTACACTCCCCTTCCCTTTTAAGGGAAGGGGTAAGGGGATAGGTCAAACCATTTCAGGAGTTAGGAAATCAACTAAA
The DNA here is from genome assembly GCA_016193545.1 of Chloroflexota bacterium. GTDB lineage: Bacteria > Chloroflexota > Dehalococcoidia > Dehalococcoidales > UBA2162 > JACPSA01. Next base: position 11,209 of record JACPSA010000035.1, on the reverse strand, counting down.
TATCGCCCGAAACCAATACCGAGTTGGTGCCCCATTATTGCCTTGATTCGGCAAACGGTATGGCGTATACTAGCTTCAAGATAGCCGGACAACACCGCCGGCACTAAACTAAAGGAGGGTATCCAAATGCCTGAGGTCGAAATTGGCAAGGTATCGGACTTCTTCTCCAGACCGGTAGTAGCTGGCATTGAGCTAACTGCCCCCCTGAAAATGGGTGATAAAGTCCATATTACGGGTCACACCACTGATATCACACTTACCGTTACGTCAATGCAGATTGATAATGTCAATGTCCAACAGGCTAAAGCAGGAGATGCTGTTGGCATCAAGGTCAGCGACCGGGTAAGGAGAGGGGACACCGTTTACAAGGTTACCCCCTGAAACCGGTATTCTTCAATAACTAGCCGATATTCTTGAGCAGGTTAGCCATCTCAATGGCATCCACGGCAGCATCAAAGCCTCGATTGCCGACTTTAGTGCCCGCCCGTTCAATAGCCTGCTCCAGGGTATCAGCCGTGACGATACCATAGCTAACCGGCAGCCCGGCATCAAGTCCTACACGGGCGATACCCTTGGTTACCTCAGCGGCAATATATTCGAAGTGAGGCGTGGCGCCGCGAATTACCGCACCGAGGCAGATAACAGCATCATACTTCTTGGTTTGAGCCAGGTTCATGGCGACTAACGGAATCTCAAAGGCACCGGGCACCCAGGCAACATCGATATCACCCTCATTAACCCCATGACGGAGTAGGGCATCCCGGGCACCATCCAGCAGTTTCCGGGTAATAAACTCGTTAAAACGGGAGACAACCACCCCGAATTTTAGACCTTTCCCCAGTAACACACCCTCAAAAAGCTTACCCATTACTTCCTCCTATTATGTGATTATTTATTGTCCATACCGGGTATTTCTAAAAGGTGTCCCAGCTTTTTCCGTTTTGTCTCCAGGTAACGGATATTATGCGGGTTAGGCACGACAACGATGGGTACTATTTCTACCACCTTCAGGCCATAACCCTCCAGACCAATTACCTTTTTCGGGTTGTTAGTCAACATGCGGATTTTATGCAGACCCAGGTCAGCCAATATCTGAGCACCAATACCATAGTCCCGTAAGTCAGCCTCAAATCCCAAGGAAAGATTGGCTTCCACGGTATCCAATCCCTTGTCCTGAAGAGCATAAGCTCGCAGCTTATTGTGGAAGCCGATACCCCGTCCCTCTTGCCTCATATACAGAAAAACGCCCCGTCCTTCTTTAGCGATATCTTTCATCGCCAGACCCACCTGCTCACCACAATCACAACGCAGGCTGCCAAAGACGTCACCGGTAAGACACTCACTATGAACCCGGACCAACACCGGCTCTTCAGTAGCAATATCACCCATCACCAGAGCCAGGTGTTCATCCGGGTCAATATCACTTTTGTAGGCAATAGAGATAAACTCACCGTACCTGGTGGGCAATTTAGCCTCAGCCACCCGCTGCACCAACTTATCATGACGCCAGCGATAGGCGATAAGGTCAGAGACACTGATAATCTTAAGCCCCAATCTCTCTGCGATTACTTCCAGTTGCGGCATCCGCGCCATAGTGCCATCATCATTCATAATCTCACAAAGAACCCCGGCCGGATAGAGACCAGCCAGCCTGGCCAAATCAACGGCGGCTTCAGTTTGCCCGGCCCGCACCAGGACACCACCATCCCTAGCCCGCAGAGGGAACATATGCCCTGGCATCAGTAAATCATCAGGTTTGGTCTTCGGGTCGAGGATAGCCTGCACTGTCCTGGCCCTATCAGCTGCCGAAATACCGGTGCTGGTGCCGTACCTCGCCTCAACCGATACTGTGAATGCGGTGGTGAACTTAGAAGTATTATCATTCACCATCATAGGAATATGTAACTCATCCAGTCTCTTACCGGTAATTGGCACACAAATCAATCCCCGGCCATGAGTAGCCATAAAGTTAATCGCTTCCGCAGTAACCTTTTCCGCAGCTATAATCAGGTCGCCTTCGTTCTCTCTGTCCTCATCATCGACGACAATCACGAACTTACCTGATTTAATATCCTTAATTGCCTCTTCAATACTTGCTAAACTCATATTGCCCCTCTTGAGCCTCCACCAGCTAACTCACCAGAAAGCCGTGCTCCTGTAAGAAATCAACGGTTATGCCAGCACCACGAGGCTGGCTGAGCTGCTCTACATACTTGGCAATAATATCTACCTCCAGATTAACAGGGTCCCCTACCCGCCTGTCGTTTAAAGTAGTGTGCCGGCGGGTATAATCGACAATAGAAACCTGGAATGAGCTGGCATTTTTAGCCACCACCGTTAAACTAATGCCGTCAACGGCAATAAAACCTTTCTCCACCACATAGACCATCACCTCGGCAGAAGCTTCAACAGTGATTATGTTCGCCTCACTACTGCGCCTGATAGAGGCCACTCTGCCGGTAGCATCTATATGACCCTGCACTAAATGCCCACCTAAACGTCCCCCGAGAGCCAGCGGGCGTTCCAGATTAACCCTATCGCCAGCCGAAAGCTGCCCGAGATTAGACCGCTTTAATGTCTCTAACATTATGTCAACAGATAATGAACTAGCATCAAAACTGGTTACCGTCAGGCATACCCCGTTGACGGCGATACTGCCACCCAGTTCCATATCCTGGAGAACAGCGCCGGCAGCAACCACCAGTTTACCGGATTGAGCCGAGATAACCACGCCTGTTTCTTCAATAATCCCGGTGAACATCTTCACTCCGTAACATAGCCGCTAACCATCAAATCTTCACCAAACTTTTCCACGCTAACATGCTTCAGCCTGACGGCGTCAAACACTTTATCCACCCCTTTACCCTCCACTGCCGTCTTAGCTTCCTCCCCCCCGATAATAATGGGAGCAATAAAAGCAATCACTTTATCGACAAGCTTACTGTCAAACAGAGAACCGAGCAGAATCCCTCCCCCCTCTACCAGAACACTGGTAATCTCCCGTTCAGCCAACACCTTCAGTAGCCGGTGCAAATTGACGAACCCGTCTCCCGAAGGTAACTCCAACAGTTCAGCGCCAGCCTGGACCAGGGCCTTCTTTTTCTCAGCACCAACCACATCACCCAGCGCCAGAAGAACTTTACCCGGCTCACTGAATATTTGAGCTGTTACCGGTGTCCGCCCCTTGCCATCAACAATCACCCGCAGTGGCTGCTCTCTCACCCTACCACCCCTATCGCCACATCGGCAGGTGAGGTGAGGGTCATCAGCAATAACAGTATTGGCTCCAGCCATAATAGCATCAACAATATACCGTAAACTATGAACGTATTTTCTGGCCTCACTGCCGCTAATCCACTCAGAATCGCCACTCCTGGTGGCAATCTTACCATCCAGGCTCGCGGCAAACTTCACCGTGACAAAGGGCATACCCGTGGTAATATATTTAACATAAGCCTCATTAATCTCTCTGGCTTCCTCCTCATGCGCACCCACATGCGTCTTGATATCTTCCATCTCCAGTTCGTCTACCCCCTTACCTGAAACCAGGGGGTTTGGGTCAATCATCGCCAGGTGAACCTCAGAGATACCGGCGGCAATAATTGCCTGAGTACACGGCGGAGTACGACCATGGTGACAGCATGGCTCCAGAGTAACATAGAGCACACCACCTCGCGCTTTTTCACCCGCCTGCCTTAAGGCCATTATTTCAGCGTGCCAGGAGCCGGGCGGCTGGGTATAGCCCTGTCCCACAACTTCGCCATCCTTGACCACCACCGCCCCTACCGCCGGATTAGGGCTAGCCTGCCCCAAAGCCAGCCTGGCTAAGGAAAGCGCCTGCTTCATATAATCCATATCACTGCCATTCTAGCACCTACCTCAAAAAAAGTGCAAGCAAAGTCAATCGGATTGTTTATTAACCTCCATCCTCGAAGAGCCTTCAAGTTACTAAACAAGCTATCAACCCCACTAGAAGGATAAAGGCATATAGAGTATAATTGGGGTTGCAATGGAAAGAAAGCAGTCCGGTAAATGAAAGATTTTTTCCGTGACCTTCTGACGACACTGTTTATAGCTGCTGTAATGTTCTTCGTGTTACAAGCCACCGTGTACAGTATTATCGTGGATGGCATCAGCATGAATTATAGTTTCCACGATGGACAACGACTACTGGTCAGCAAAATTACCTATAAACTCCATGAACCGCAAAGGGGAGATGTAATCATCCTGCACCCACCGGCAGAATATGGCCCGCAGGCAACTCCTTTCATCAAACGTATCATCGGCTTACCCGGTGAATCCGTAGAAATCAAGAATGGAATAGTATATATTCATAAGGGAAACGGCAGTATCCTTAAACTGGACGAACCTTACATTACGGAAAAGGCTGTGCGCCCGTTTAAGGGAGATAAAATTCCGCAAAACGAATATTTTGTCCTTGGAGACTATCGTATAGATAGCACTGATTCCCGTTCTGGCTGGACGATACCACGCCAAAACATCATCGGCAAAGCCTGGTTATCTATCTGGCCGCCACAATACTGGGGAATGGCCGCCAATTACCCTTTACCCCAGTCGGCAAATAGCCAGACGGGAGATACACAACCTGACCTTGAGGCTCGTTGGCTAAGGATAGGCGATTAATTACTGGCGCCCGGGGAGGAGTAAAGGTCAATGAACAACACGCAGGAAATATTTGAAAAATCGGGGGCAATACTTCACGGACACTTCCTGCTCGCCTCCGGGCTACATTCCCCTATCTATTGGGAAAAGTTCCAGGTTTTACAATTTCCTGATTATACCGCACGGCTTTGCCGCATGATTGCCAGCCACTTCCGCAAACAAAAAATTCAGGTCGTAGCCGGACCGACCACCGGGGGTATTATTTTAGCCTTCGAAGTAGCCAAGCAACTGGGAGTCCGCGGCATATTTGCTGAAAAAGAGGGTAACGGCAAAAGAACTTTCCAGCGGGGTTTCAGCATTGCTTCAGGTGAGCGTGTTCTTATCGTCGATGACATCCTGACTACCGGTGGCTCAATACGCGAGGTGGTGACCCCCGTAGCCAATCACGGCGGCATACTAGTAGGTATCGGCGTATTAGTTGACCGCTCCGAGCAGAAAATAGACTTTGGTGTCCCCTTTTTTAGCTGTCTTCGCTCGATAACCCCCACCTATCAGCCAGCAAATTGCCCCCGGTGCGCCGC
>JACPSA010000035.1:0-5990 GCA_016193545.1 Chloroflexota bacterium | reverse complement strand
ATTGCCCCCTGTGCGCCGCACAAGTACCGCTGGTCAGACCGGGTAGCCGCTGATGAGAAATACAATGCGCATTGATAAACGACCAGACAATGGAGATGAGCGATGAACCCTGGAGTTTTAGTTAAGTATAAAGATTTTCTGCCGGTTACACCCGGGACGCCTCTGTTTTCACTGGGTGAGGGGGATACTCCTCTGGTCAGATGCAACCGGCTGGAAACGGAAATCGGCTGCAGGGAACTATACCTTAAACTGGAAGGCTGCAACCCTACCGGTTCTTTCAAGGACCGGGGCATGGTGGTGGCCGTAGCCAAGGCGTTAGAATCTGGCAGCAAAGCGATAATGTGCGCTTCAACAGGTAATACCAGCTCTTCGGCGGCGGCTTATGCCGCTTACTGCGGACTCACGGCTATTATTATTGTGCCGAAAAACAACATCGCCCCGGGCAAGCTAGCTCAAGCCATTGTTTATGGGGCTAAAATAATCGCCCTTAAAGGAAATTTTGACCAGGCCCTAAGTATAGTGCTCAACCTGACCAAGAAACACCCGGTCACCCTGGCAAACTCGGTTAATCCCCACCGGATAGAGGGACAGAAAACCGCCGCCTTCGAGATTATTGACACTTTAGGACAGGCTCCTGATTACCTCTTTATCCCGGTCGGTAATGCTGGCAATATCACCGCCTACTGGAAAGGATTTGAGGAGTATTATCAACTGGGCAGGGCCAAGAATAAACCAGCCATGATGGGCTTTCAAGCCGAGGGCGCTGCCCCTATCGTTCGAGGTCATGTTATTGATGACCCGAAGACTATCGCTTCAGCAATACGCATTGGTAATCCGGCAAGCTGGCAGAAGGCGACCGCCGCCCGTGATGAGTCCGGCGGGGTTATTGATATGGTTACTGACGATGAGATTATGGCAGCTCACCGCCTCATGGCTACTAAAACAGGCGTCTTTGGTGAGCCAGCCTCAGCCGCTTCACTAGCCGGACTAATCAAGCTCTCCCGAAAAGGGATGGACTTCTCAAAAAAGAGGGTAGTTTGTGTAATCACCGGCACCGGACTCAAGGATACCGATGCCGTATTGAAAACTGCCGAGCCATTCCTTGAGGCACCGGCTAACTCCGCCGCCGTAGAAAAAGCTTTGGGCTGGGGGTAATTCTGATTAGTTCTTAAGGGTATTCCAGATTTCAGGAGGGCCAGAGTGCTTAACGAAGCTAAGATTAGACAAGCAGTAACCACTATCATTAAAGCCATTGGAGAAGACCCGGCCAGGGAAGGCCTGGTAGATACACCAAGACGCGTAGCTGAGATGTATGCCGAGCTTTTTGTGGGGCTTACCATGGACCCGAGAGAAGAGCTGACAGTCGGCTTTGAGGAAGGCCACCGGGAAATGGTAATCATCAGGGATATCCCCTTCTATTCGATGTGCGAGCATCACCTGCTACCATTTTACGGCATCGCCCACGTCGGCTATATTCCTAATGACCACGGACGTGTCGTCGGTGCCAGCAAACTGGCTCGCGTTGTTGAAATTGTCGCCAGGCGACCTCAGCTCCAGGAGAGAATGACCTCTCAGATTGCCGATGCTATCGTTGACGGCATCAAGCCTGACGGCGTAGCCGTGGTCATCCAGGCCGAGCATCTGTGCCTGGTAATGCGGGGCATCAAGAAACCCGGGAGCACAGTAGTCACTTCAGCCGTCAGAGGTACCTTCCGCAACAAAGCCACCACCCGAGCCGAGTTTTTCTCCTTGCTTCAGACCAAATAGCCAACGCCAGACTAATCTTCAACAGCTATCACGTTACATGGCCCCATATGGGCACCTTTTATCTTAATCGGCAGGATTACCAGCTTCACCCTCGGCTTTTTGATGGCACCGGCATTGACGATTCCCCCTATGGCTGTCAATCCGGCACGGATGGTAAAAGTACCACTCCTTCCTGATACCGGGTCTACTTTGGGCGTGGTCATCTCGCAGGTATCATATAGCCACATCTCGCTATCATTCCGGGCCAGAAGGCCCATCAATTTATGGCAAGCAGTATCGATGAAGTGGGGACTCTTCTCCCGGTAACCCAGTCCTAGCTTGAGATGCCTATCGTCATCTCCCCACCCGGTACGGATTAATAGCGCGTCTCCCCTCTGCACCGGCGCTTTATTGAAAGCCTTCTCCAGGTCATCCGGTCGGACAAAATCCCCTGCTTCCTTAGGGACATCAAGGATGACAGCATCCCGGAGTATTAGTTTATTTATGTCCGCAGTCTCCAGTGTTCTGACATCATGCCGGTACGCTTTCCGATAACTGGGCAAGATAAATCTGGTGCCCGGCTCACAAAACATAGTGTAAACGTAAAATTCCGCACCATCTTCATAAGTACGGACCAGTTCTGCCTTGAATGGTGATGGCCAGATGGGATGGTTTTTGAAAGCCGCATGACCATGTACATTGGGTACTCCCTCGTAAAGAGCCATAGTGAGATCGATTAATCTCATTTTATCCCCCTTTGCCGCTGTCAATAAACGCTAACTACAGACTACTGCCAGCGGACTAATCTTCAATAGCGATAACACGGCATGGTCCCATATGGACACCTTTTATCTTAATCGGCCCGATTACCAGCTTCACTCTTGGTTTTTTGATGGCGCCGGCATTGACAATCCCCCCGATAGCCGTTAGTCCCGGGCGGATGGTAAAAGAACCACGCCTCCCCGATATACCATCTATGAAAGGTGTGGTCATCTCACAGTTATCATATAGCCACATATCCGTACTTTTGCTTTGCAGAAGCTCCATTAGCTTCTCACCAGCCGTATCGGTGTAGCGGGGACTCAACTCTCGGTAAGCCAGCCCCAGCTTGAGATACCTCTCGTCATCCCCCCAGCCGGTACGGATTAACAGGGCATCTCCCCTCTGGCACGGCGCTTTATTAACCGCCTCCTCCAGGTCCTCCGGCCGGATAAATTCCCGCTCCCCCTTAGGTATATCGACGACCACCGCGTCCCGGAATATCAGCTTGTTGATGTCAACGGTATCCAGTCTTCTGGGGTCGTCTTTGTATATTTTCCGATAACTGGGCAGGATAAATCTGGTGCCTGGTTCACAAAAGAAGGTAAAAACATGAAATTCCGCGCCACCCTCTTCGAACGAGCGCACCACTTCCGTCTTCCACGGCGACGGCCATATCGGATGGTTCTTAAAAGCCACGTGACCATGTACGTTGGGCATTCCCTCGTAAAGAGGCATTGTTAAATCGATTAATCTCATTTTACCCTCCACTCTATCTTTGTCGGTGGACTCCGATTACTGACTGTTACCAACCACTAATCTTCCATAGCGATGACACGGCAAGGTGTCATCCAGGCATCTCTTATCGGAATTGGCAGGACTACCAGTTTCACCCTCGGTTTTTTGATAGCGCCGGCATTAACGATTCCGCCGACGGCCGTCAATCCGGAGCGGATACCGAAAGAACCAGGCCTGCCCGATACCGGATCCACTCCACGCGTGGTCATCTCGCAGGTATCATACAACCACATGTCACAGTCATTTACTGCCAGAAGCTCCAGCAGCTTATCCACGGCGGTATCAGTGAAGTGCGGACTCTTCTCTCTGAACTCCAACCCCAGCTTGAGATACCTCTCGTCATCCCCCCAGCCGGTGCGAATGATAAAAGCATCCCCCGGCTTGTCTTGCATGGCGTTTCCCTGCTGAACCGGAGCATTGCTGACTGCTTTCTCCAGGTCTTCGGGACGTATCCAATCCCCCGGTCCTTTAGGCACATCGATAATGACGGCATTCCGCTCTATCAGCTTGTTGTCCAGCGCGACCGTCTCCAATGTTCGGACATCGTCAAATCGGTACTGCGGCCGGAAACCGGGCAAGATAAATCTGGTCCCCGCCTCAGCAAAAAAAGTAAAAACATGCCAGGTGTAAGGGTTTGTCTCCATGTGAACCTCTTCCATCTTGAATGCCTGCGGCCATATGGGATGCTTTTCAAAAGCCCCGTGACCGTGTATTGTGGGCATTCCCTCATAAATAGGCATGGTCAAATCGATTAGTCTCATTTTGTCCCCCCTTTGTCGATGGACACTGATTACTGACTATTACCAGTCAACTAGTCTTCAATGGCAACCACACGGCAAGGTCCCATCCAGGCGTCTCTTATCTTCAGAGGCAGGACCATTAGCTTCACCCTCGGTTTTTTGATTTCTCCACAGTTAATCAGTCCGCCTACGGCGCACAACCCCGGACGGATGTCAAAAGAACCGGGCCGGCCGGATACCGGGTCAACACCACCGACCATCTCACAGGTATCATATAGCCACATGTCCATACCCTTGGTTTGCATAAGCTCCAATAACTTTTTAACAGCGGTATCAGTGAAATGAGGACTTTTATACTTATAATCCGTCTCCAGCTTGGCCCATCTTCGGTCATCCCCCCACCCAGTACGAATTAACAGAGCATCCCCTTTCTTCGCCGGCGCTTTCTTAATCGCCTTTTCTAGGTCTTCCGGCCGGACAAACTCTCCCGCTTCTTTAGGTACATCGACGACGACTGTATCCCGGTACATCAGTTTATTTATGTCAACCACCCCCAATTTTCGTTTGTCCTCCGCATACTTAAAACCGGGCAAAATAAATCTGGTGCCCGGCTCACAAAACATGGTGAAAACGTGCCACCAGTAAGTACTGCCCTCAATGCGGACATTCTCCATCTTAAAAGCGCGCGGCCACAGAGGATGCTTCTCGAACGACTTATGGGCGTAGCAGGCTGGCATAAACTCGTAAAGCGGCATGGTCAGGTCGATATATCTCATCTTACTACCCTCCTATTGGCCAGGCTCCAGGCTACTCTTCGATAGCGACTATCGAGCATGGGGCAAACCATGCGCCCTTAGCTTTAAACGGAAGAACAATTAGTTTTACCCGTGGCTTGCTGATGGCACCGGTATTAACCGCTCCACCTACCGCAGCTAACCCAGGACGGCAATAAGCCCCGAAGGCGGAGTGCGCTTTTCCGGTCCTTTTATCTGTGCCATTCACATCACAGCAATCGTATATAAACAGGTCACTCCCATTAGCTACCATAAGCTCTCTGACCTTAGCGGCCCCTTCTTCAGTATAATGGGGACCCTTCTCTTTATAATCAAGCCCCATCTTGATATACCTCTCATTATCTCCCCAGCCAGTACGCACCAGGAAAGCGTCTCCCCTCTGCACCGGTGCTTTCTTAAAAGCCCGCTCGACTTCTTCCGGGTCGATAAACTCCTCTTCTTTCTTCGGGATATCGAGAATCACTGCATTCCGGAGTACCAGCCGGCTCAGGTCAACGGTATCCAATCTACTGGGGTCATCTCGGTACTCTTGCCGATAGCCGGGAAGAAGTAGCCTGGTGCCTGCTTCACAAAAGCTAGTGTAAACATGAAATTGCGAACCACCACTGGTCGAGCCGGTCATTTGTATCTTGAAAGGCTCCGGCCATATAGGATGACTCTTGAAAGCCGGATGTCCGTGACCACTGGGCATCCCTTCATAAAGCGGCATTGTTAGGTCGATTATTTTCATCTTGTTTTTTGTTACCCCCCTTAATCCATATATTTTTTAACTATTGCACCGGAATCAGTCTAACTTCAACATCTTGCGGGCGTTATCAGCCAGAATCTTCTTCTTATCCTTAGCCGGAAGATGCAGGGCATCGATTACTTTGGGATATGTTGCCAGTCTGAAGTCACCATCCTGCCCTCCCGGTCCGGCTGGATAATCGGTACCAAAGACAATAGAATCCGCCCCAAATACCTCATAGGCACATCTGGTGGCCGGGACACTACCACCAACCGCGGTGTCATAATAAAAACGGCGGAAGTAATCTAAGAGCTTCCCGGGCACCGGACCACCACCCTGGGCAAAAACCGGAGCCCGCCGCCCATTAGGATTATCCAGATTCTTGGCATCATAAGTCTCCTCACTACGCCCCATAAAGAAGGGAAT
>JACPSA010000056.1 GCA_016193545.1 Chloroflexota bacterium | reverse complement strand
TGTAAACGCAAAATAGGCACATTACTATACCAAATTAGTGCACTTCCTCGCCGTAGCAGGGAAAGCTAAAGCCATAGCCTGAATAGAAAATCCGCCTAATACTAAGTAAACGCCGATAGTAGCACTAACTTGGGACTTTATATATTAACCTCTTTCCCCTCTCCTCTGGGGGGATAAGTTACCAAATCACCTGTTATCATATCCCTGACCGGTCGGAAAGAGCGGCGGTGAATGGGAGACGGCCCCTTACAGTATAAACAGGTAAGATGCGCCTCGGTACCGTAGCCCTTGTGACGGGCCAGTCCATAACCGGGATAAGCCTTATCAAGCTTTACCATCAGCCGGTCCCGCGCCACCTTAGCCACTATGGAAGCGCAGGCAATAGAGAAACACAGGCTATCGCCATCGACTACCCCCTTCTGAGGCAATTTAACCTCAGGTAGACGCATGTAGTCGATGAGCAGAGATTGCGGTCTTAGTGAAAGCCGGTCTACCGCTATCTTCATCGCCAGCCGTGTCGCCTTGACGATACCCCTGCTATCTATTACTTCATGGCTAACATAGCCGATACCGATGGCTACAGCCGACTTATGAAGGTGACGAGACAAGAATTGACGCCTGGCGGCGCTCAATTGTTTGCTGTCTCTGACCAGGCTCAGCCAAGGAATATCGATATGAAGAGGCAGAATAACGGCGGCAGCCACCACGGGACCGGCCAGGGCACCCCGGCCTACTTCATCGATACCGGCAATATAGCGGTAGCCCTGCCTCTCCAGTATCCTTTCTTCGGCAAAAGATGGCTTCAGACAGCTATTTATCAACCTTACAATCTCGCTGAGAGGGACCTCTACCGTCGCCTCATTCTCCAACTCGACCATCACTGTTTCTTTCAAGGGATTGCTGCCGATCACCTTGCCCGCGCCCGCAGCTACGGATACCCGCTGACCATTCTTGGGTAATTTCCCCTTCATCGCGTGGTACAGTTCGCTCTCATAGCCCAGGCAACACATCAAACGTCCGCAACAACCTGATATCTTCATCGGATTAAGGGGTAAGTTCTGCTCTTTAGCCATCCTGATAGAAACCGGGGCAAAGTCATTCAAGAAACTGGCACAACACAGAGTGCGGCCGCACCGCCCGAGACCACCGATTAGTTTAGCTTCATCCCGGGGTCCGGTCTGGCGCAATTCAACCCGCACCTTCAAACGGCCGGCTAATTGCCGCACCAGTTCCCGGAAATCAATTCTTTCCTCAGCGCTGAAAAACACGGTCAGACGTTTACCATCAAGGCTGTATTCCGCCGATAGCACCTTCATCGGCAGGTTGAATTCACTGGCCAGCTTACCGCATTCAACCAGAGCCTCTTTTTCCTTAACTTCCAGTTCCTTAGTCCGCTCGATATCCACAGGTGTCGCCTTACGCACCACCGGCTTCAGAGGTTTACTGACATCACTGGCTATTACCTGCTTGGGAGCAATAACCACCTGTCCTAACTCAAGGCCGCGGGCGGTCTCCACCACTACGTAATCATCGGGATGCAGCTCGATATCGGCCGGGTCAAAATAATATACCCGGCACGCCTTTTTAAAGCGTAATCCAACAATCTCAGACATAGTTTACCTCAACTTCAGCCGCCGGATTCTCCTCATCATACCTGTCCGCTTCCGGTATATCCAGCATTAACACTTCCAATACCAGCCGCGGATTGGCATTCTGCCTGAGTTGTTCTCCAGCCGCCCGAATATTATCGATAAAAGCCTTTATCGCCACCAGGCCGTAACCTCCGGCCACATCAGTCAGCGTGGCCAATCGGTCAATATTAGTAACATCATCGCTACAACCCACCTTCACCAGTAACAGGTCGCGCCACCAGCCCAGCCACAGGTCCAATCTCTCCTGAACCAGTCCCCTATCCTGGCTAAAAAGAGCTACCAGCCGGGCGGCATAAACAAACCGTTCTTCATTATTGGCGGTAACCATACCAATCAACTCGTCCAGGTGCTCCGCCCGTTGTCGCAGCAAATTATTATCAACGGCCGCCGATACCGCCCAGCCCAGGCAGCCGCGGGAAAGCCTGGCCAGGAGCTTGGCTTTTTCTGGCTCAACCCCCCACTTTTTATTCAGCGCCGTCTCTATCTCGGCAACCGGCAGGGGGAACAATTCCACCCGCTGGCATCGAGAAATAACCGTCGCCGGCAGCAGCCGCTCATTCGATGTCAACAATATGAAAACTACTTTATCCTCCGGTTCTTCCAGAGTCTTCAGTAAGCAATTGGCCGCTTCCGTGGAGAGCAGCTCCGCCCCATCGATAATGAATACTTTGTAACGGCCCTCGAAGGGCGGCAGGCTGGCATCATGCTGGAGCTGTCTAATCTGGTCGATGCTGATTTCCGTCCGGGATTTAGCCTCGGTGGCATCATCAGCACTCTTCAAGTCGATAGTCTGAACATCGGCGTGCCCGGCCGAAGCTATCTTCTGACAGACGGCACACTGGCCACAGGGAGGCTCAGCCGCCGGGCAGTTCAATGCCTGGGCGAGACTTACCGCCAGAGCCATCTTGCCCACGTGAGCCGGGCCGGTGAAAAGATAAGCATGAGCCAGCGAGCCAGTTGCCAGGCTACGCTGCAGCAAGGACACTGCCCTGCTTTGCCCGATTACCTGCCACACCCTGAAGCTTCCCCGAGTATAATTGCTAATACCAACTCCGCAACCTCTTTTACCTCAACCTACACCACATCGCACCGGGTCAGGTCTTCCAGAACTTCCTGTCGCCGAATCAGACGTGCCTTACCATCTTTCACCAGTACTACCGCCGGTTTCAGTGAAGCATTGTAGTTGCTCGCCATGGACAAGCAATAAGCGCCGCAGGTGGCTATGGCAATAATGTCGCCGGCGGAGATTTCGGGTAAACTGATATCGCTGATTAATATATCACCGGACTCGCAAAACTTGCCGGCAATGGTATATTTACCCGCCTCTTTCTCGTTCATCTTATTAGCCACCACCGCTTCCTGTTTCGCCCCGTAAAGGGCCGGACGGATGTTATCCGCCATGCCCCCATCCACCGAGACATAACGCCTGATGCCGGGTATATCCTTCACTACCCCCGCCCGGTATAGCGCTATTCCCGCCTGCCCCACTATCGACCGCCCCGGCTCGACAACCAGCTTCGGCAACGGCAGTTTTAGCTGCTGGCACTTGCTCATAATTTTAGCCGTTATCGCCTCAGCATAATAGGATACCGGTGAAGCCGGAGAACCCAGGGAATATTGAACGGCTACCCCGCCGCCGATATTCAACTCTTTAAGCTCAAAACCATGTTTCCTTTTCATCTCCGCGGCGAATTCGAGCGTGACCTCAATCGCCTGCAAATAAGGTTCGACCTCGAAGATGAGAGACCCGATATGGAAATGCAAACCCACCAGATTCAAGTTAGCCATCGACAAAGCGGTGACGACAGCCTCTTCGGCGCTAGCCAGGGGAATGCCGAACTTGCTGTCGATATTACCGGTAGTAATATAGCGGTGGGTATGAGGGTCGACCGCCGGCGTCAGGCGCAGCAATATATCGGGGGTACGGTTGCGTTCCTTAGCGATTTCGCCCAGCATCCCAAGCTCATGAAAATTATCGACGACAATGCGGCCAATGCCCCACTGTAGAGCCAGGTTAATTTCCTCAGCCGACTTATTGTTCCCGTGGAAATAGACCTTGTTTAACGGGAAACCAGCCGAGCGGGCGATACCCATCTCTCCGGCCGAGACTACATCCAGACCTAATCCCTCCTCTTGAAAAAGAAGCGCCAGAGGCTTATTAATGAAAGCTTTACAGGCATAAACGATGGCAACATCGGCATAACGCTTGCCGAATTCGGTTTTGAACTCGGCACACTTGCTGCGCAGTCCAGCCTCATCGAAAACGTACAACGGCGTGCCGAACTCAGTAGCCAGCTTGACGGTATCACACCCTCCCACCACTAAGTGCCCCCGCTTATTTACCTCGGCAGTTACCGGAAATACGGAAAGCCGGGTAACCTGCTCTATCACCATACTCAATCCCCTCTAGCTTAATATTACCAGCGCCCACCCAGTGAAGTCAACGAAAAGATTTCACTGTCATTGCGAGAAGTCCTTCAGCGGAAGGACGACGTGGCAATCTCGAACATTCCTCTGTCATTGCGAGCCGAAGGCGAAGCAATCCGTACTCACCAACCAAACCCGAATAGTACCCTCCTGACGGTTCTGTTTGCATTTGGTTGTTATTAAATGAGCCGATGCTATTGAGTCTCGGAAAAGGACAGGAGACAATAATATGCAAGACATAAAGTTAAGTGATAGAATAGTGACATGGAATTACTTGAGTCTATCTTCTTGTTTATTCGTGGAACATTCAAACGAGCACAATGGTATTTGCCCCCGCTCTTGCTCGACCCTTTTGATATTGCAGAGAAGGTATTCCAAATGAAGTATGTCATTCCGCAATGGATAGCATGGTTACTTTTTGGCTTAGGTTGGTTTTTGGCAATGGCTCTGACCTATCATGAACTGCGGGTCGAAAGGGTGAAACTAGAAAAGCAGCTAAATGATAAAGCTAAGAAGAAGGCAGCAAGAGAAACGCTGGCTATATATTTAAATGAGGGGCAAGTGCTGAAAAGGCAATGTGCGAATGAAAAAGAAGCACCACCAGGAGACGAAGCATATGAATGGGCACATAAGGTTGAACATTGGCTCGAAAAAGAATTTGACAAATCATATGTAACTAGATTTCGCAACACTGCTGATGTGCCTATGGCAATGAATTCAATCTTTTCCACCCCGCATAGAGATTTATGGGGTAGCATTCATACTAGGCTCTATCAGTTGGGGGAATTTCTTAAGGAGATACGAGACTGATTAGACACAATAATGGACAGATGTCAATTCACCAACCAAACGCAAATAAACCCTCTCCTTCTCCCAGATGACAATGCGCTGAAATTCTGCTATAGTTTGAAAATATGGGGAAAAATCTAGCCGAAAAAATTCTCAGTGCCAAATCCGATACCGACGCTACTGCTGGAGATATCGTTGTTGTCCGGCTAGACCTGGTGTTTGTCCAGGACACCACCGGCCCCCTGGCATTGAGACAATTTGCCGAAGCCAATCTGAAGACCGTTTACAACCGTGAGCGAACCGTCCTCTTCATCGACCATTCTGTACCCAGCTCGGCCAGAGAGCTTTCCAATGACCATGCTTTCCTCAGAAGGTTTGCCGAGGAACAGGGGGCTATCTTAAGCGATAGCGGCCAGGGCA
>JACPSA010000055.1 GCA_016193545.1 Chloroflexota bacterium | reverse complement strand
CTAGGGCAGGATACCCGGGATGACTACTCCCTTTTGGTCTATCAATACAGATTTCTCTGGTAGCGAGCAAATTATCCAGCCGTGTCCAGAAATCCATTGCTTTACCTTCAATCGTCATTCCCGCGAAAGCGGGAATCTAAGAAGTGGGGCATTAGCCCCCCCAGGATTGCTTCGCCTTCCGCCTGCGGCGGAATGGTCTCGCAATGACATCAATTTTTAAGTTAACCCCGGGATTTTGAGGCCGCCGGTCAATTTGCCAAGTTGCTTGGCTGCCATTTTCTGAGATTTCTCAATAGAGTCGTTGACGGCTTTCAATACCAGTTCTTCCAGACGTTGTGGCTTGCTGGGGTCGATGACTTCTGGCGATATCTTTATAGATAGTATTTTTTGCTGGCCATTAGCCGTAACCTTAACGGCGCCTTTGCCGGAGTCGGCTTCGACAATAGTGTTGTTTAGCTCCTTTTGCGCTTTATCCAGCTGTGATTTGAGTTCCTGTGCCTTTTTCAGCATCGAAAAGTTCATTTTTCCTCCGCGTCAATAATTTGGGCGCCCACGCCCATCTTCAGCGCTTCTTTCACCAGGTGATTGTCCTCTAAAATACAGTTCACACGACAGGGGTGTCCCAGGAAGTGGCTGATGATTCTTTCAGCGACCCGCTGGTTCTCTATTTTCTCAATCAGTTCCTTGTGGTTGCGGTATCTAAAGGACAGGCAAACCGTGTCTTTTTCAACTGCCACCGGCTTGACCCCGGCACTCCTGAGAATAGCTACAGTTGGAGTTTTCTTGGTATCTGGCGGTGCCTGTTCGATAACCTGTTTCCAGTTAAGCCTCAGCCTTTCGATTTCACTGCCACTTTGCATAGGGACAGCGGCAGCCGCCATAGCAACGGCTGGTTCCGGTTCTGATGCAGACTGTTTGGTATGGACCGGAATGGGTGGTAAGGGAGTTACTTTTGGCGGCTGGCGTGACTCGTGTTCAGCCGGTTTGACCTGCCTTTCCCTTTTTACCTCTTTTACCTCCGCCTTTTTCTCCGCGGGCAAAGTACAATCGACTAGCGCCAGCTCAAGGGGTAAGGTAGAATAACTATCCAATCCGAGCTCAAGTTGGCCAAAGAGTTTGACTGCCTTCAATATCTGTTCAAGAGAAGCCCTGGTAGCTAAGTCCTTTAGCTCAGCTAAGTCCTCAGCGGTCAGGTCGACAGTGTCCGCAGAGCCAGTCTTGACCAGAAGTAAGGCTCTAAGGTATTCGACCAGTTCCCGGTTAAACTGTCTTAAATCGAGCCCATCGGTATTAACGCTGTTGATGGTGGTTATTCCCCTGGTAACGTCATTATTAATAATGTGTTTTAGCATCTCTTTAGCTCGCCAGTCTCCGGTGATGCCCAGGATAGCCTGGACTTGCTGGAGTGAAATCTCAGCACCGTAGTAGGTAGTTAGCTGTTGCAGCAGGTTTTCGGCGTCGCGTAGGCTACCGGTAGCACTCTTGGCAATAAGCCGTCATGCTTCGGCTTCTATTTTAATGCTTTCGGTATGGCAAATATCGGTTAGCTTGGAAGTTACATCTGCCTGGGAAAGACGCCGGAAGTCAAAGCGCTGACACCGTGACATGATGGTCGGCAGGATTTTATGGGCTTCAGTGGTTGCCAGGATGAAGATAACATGAGGTGGTGGTTCTTCAAGGGTTTTCAGCAAAGCGTTAGCGGCGCTGTTGCTGAGCATGTGGACTTCGTCGATAATGTAGACCTTGTAGCGGGCCTGATTAGGCGCATAGTTGACTTTCTCACGGAGGTTACGGATATCTTCAACGCCGGTATTGCTGGCGGCATCAATCTCGATGACATCCAGAGCTCTAGCCTCAGTTATTGCCTGGCACATGGCGCAAGTATTACATGGCTCGCCTTTACCATTGGTAAGACAATTAACCGCCTTGGCCAGAATGCGGCCGGTGCTGGTCTTGCCGGTTCCTCGCGGGCCACAGAAAAGGTAGGCATGAGATATACGGCCGCTGCTTAGGGCATTATGTAATGTCTGTGTGACTGGTTCCTGCCCGACGACATCAGCTAAAGTCTGGGGACGCCATTTGCGATAAAAGACCTGGGAAGTCATCGTTTTTATTATACCTTAAATTATCCAGTTTCCAAAATGGTTTTTGAGGGAATAGTTTGAATTTAGAAAAAAGCCAGCTCTACCTAGCCTTAGTCTATAAAATTAGTTACTAGCCTGGTAGCTGGCAAAATGCGCTTACGATGAACTTTTAGAGTAGGGACGGGATATCCTTTGAGGTGTCATCAATCGCTTTAAGGCTGACTTCGGTTTCTTCCTGTCTTCTTTTAACCTCGGGAATAAGCTTAGTTGATTTGGTATAGTAGTACCTTATTTTTTCCACATCGCTCAGTTCAGACAGGATTACGGAGACGTCCAGCGAGCCTTTTTCTCTGGGATAATCACCATTCCTTATTATCGCGTGCGGGGCGATACTTCTTAAATAGTCGCCAAGTTCTTTAACCAGGTCTACATTCATTTCTTTGGATGGTGCTGAGAGAAGATACAGGGCTCTTCTGGCATCAGCCGGGTTGCAAGTTAATGATAACTCGCTGATAGCGGCGTCCATGGTCTGGATACCCTTTTGAGTTTCCGTGCCCTTTTTCATGAAATCCCGTGACTTGTCACCGGGTAACCTGATTAGTGGGAGATGCCATGTACCATAGCCAATTACTGTCCAACCGACTATGGTCTGCATGATATCACCGGCATCAAGTAGCTTGGCCCCGATGTATCTGGGTTTTTTCTCCTCACCGGCACAGAGTATGTTGTAAAAAGGCTCGGCTATCAGTCCGTTAATTTTAAACAGGTTATTTCTCAGTGAGGAATCCTTTCTAATATATCTCTGGTTATCAATAAGGATTACAGCATCGGCCACTGAGTAGGTAGACTTAAGACAGGTGGCCACATTATAGGTAGTCCTTTCCTCGGTTTGCTCCTCGTGCTCAAAGGGAAGGACTATTGCGGCGTATACCGGTTTATCAATATAGCGTTGTTTGATGTGCTGGGTGATTATCGGTATGGCTCCGGAGCCAGTACCACCACCGGCACTGGCAATCAGTAAAAAAGCATCGGTTTCATAGAATCGCTTGGTGGCTCGTATCGCGTCGATTGGACCAGCCCGCTCAAATCAGCCGCATCCGTGTTGATAGCGAAGGCCCCGGTAACTATTTCAATTCGGCGCTGGGCTCGTGCTTTTTTATTTAGTCTGGCAAACTCATCGGCAATCCTGCCACCACATTGTCCCAGACCGATAACGACTAATTTCATTTCTCACCTCAATAATAAAGTTAAACTATTTTAATCATACTCATACGGTAATGTCAATTGATTGTACTGGTTCACTTGATTTTGACCGGCGCGGTTGCTTGCTGTCGGGAGAGGGTAAAGTGTGCTACAATGCTTTATCATAAAGTATCGAGTTTTGAGCCTATCGATTATTTCTTGGCCCTTCGGGATGATGGGCGTGAGTGTCTTTACGGGTGGCAGGTGGTTCTGCTGGTATCCGTGAGAATGGGCTATTGAAAAACTAAAAAGCCTATACTAAAATGGGTGGAGAGGTATCGTAGTATGGCTGGTGAAAGACGCCCAGAACTGTTGAATGATGAGAAAGGGAGTATCGGCGTATTTGAAGAGGCGGTGGCTAGAGCTGAGAAGCTGGGTAGAGCCGCTCGAGAAGCCGCCGAAGCCTCAGCGCGCAGGTCGCAGGAAGCTTTAAGCCGGGCTGAAGAAATAAGCAAGCAGGCTGAAAAAGCTGCCGGAGTATCGGCCAGGATAGCCCAGCAAGCGGTGAGTAAGGCTGAGGAAATAAGCAAACTGGCCAGGGAAACGGCTGAATCGTCACTGCGGGCTGCCCAGGAAGCAATAAGCAAGGCTGAGGCAACCGCCAAAATACCTCAGGAGGCTACCGAGGCATTGGCAAGAGCCTTCGAGGAGGCGATAAGACGAGCTGAGGAGATAAGTAAGGCAGCTCAAGAAGTGGCTGATGCTACCGTAAGGGCATCTCAAGAGGAGTTAACTCGGGTGGAGACGACAGCTAATGCGGCCAAGGAAGCGGCTGATGTTTCTGTCAAGGCATCCAGAGATGCAGTGAGCTGGGCTGAGGAAACAGGTAAGTCAGCCAGGAGAGCGGCTGAGGCTGCGGGTAGAGTGGCTAAGGAGGCAGTAGGTAAGGCTGAGAAAATTAATAAGGCTACGCAAGAAGACGCCGAGGCATCAATCAGAGTTTCCCAGGAAGCAGCCAGCCGGGCTGAGAAAATAAGTATATTAACTAAAGAGGCAGTTGAATCATCGGTTGTGGCCGCCCGGGAAGCAGGTAAAAGGGCGGAAGAGATAAGCAAGCAGGCCAGAGAGGCCGCTGGAGCATCGCTGCTGACATCTCAGGAAAGGTTAAGACAGGCTGAGGAAATAGGACGAGAAGCCAGTGAAGTTGCTGAGGAATCGCTTAAGGTATCCCGGGAAGGATTGAGCCGGGCGGAAGAAATAAGCCGGCAGGCTATAGAGATAGCTGAGGCATCGGCCAGGACTGTACGGGAAGCGGTAAGTAAGGTTGAGGAGGTTAGCCAGCTGGCTAAGCAAGTCGCCGAGGTATCGGCCCGGGCTGCCCAGGAGGCATTGGAGACATCAGTAAAAGCCTCTCAGGAGGCGATGAATAGAGCCGATGCGATAACTAAGCAGGCTAAGGAAGTAGCTGAGGCGTCAAGCAGGGCGTTTGACGCGGCGTTGAGTCGGGCTGAAGCAACAAGTGCCGCCGTTAATGAAACGGCTGAAGCGCTAGCTAAAGCGGCTCAGGAAGCTCTGGCAACATCAGTAAAGACCTCTCAGGAAGCGATTCAGACGGCAATAAGAGCCTCTAAAGAAGCAATAAGCAAGGCTGAGGAAATAAGCAGAGTGGTCAAGGAAACAGCGGAGACATCAACCAGGGCAGTTGAAGCTTCAACCAGAGCATCGACCAAAGCCGCTAGAGAGACGGCGGAGACACTGACCAGACAAGCCAGGAAGGTAGCGGAGACATCGATACAAGCCGCCAAGGAGGCCACTGAAGCTTCGACACGGGCTGCCAGGGAAGCAGCTCAGATATCAATCAAAGCTTTCGAGGAAGCGATAAGCCGGTCGGAGGCAACCGGACGGTTGACCAAAGAGACGGCGGAGGCATCGATAAAAGCCTTTGAGGCAGCGATAGGGCGGGCTGATGTGGCTGGCGGACCGTCTGATGAGACTAATAAGGCTCCAGCCGTGGCTTCAGGCGAGAAGCCAAACCAGAGTAAGGAAGCCGATATTAAAGAAGAAAGAGAGGCAACCGAGACTAAAGGAAAAATCGAGTCACGCCTGGAGTTCCTGGCTAGAATGTATGAGGCCAAGAAAAAGAAGCAAGCTAAGCCAGGGGGAGACAGAACCGTCATTGAGACAGAAGATGAGGAGCTGGAGGAATAGCTTGATTGAGAGTGTCGGACGATGACGAGCCCATTTCATTTGTTGTCAAGTAAGAAATCTAAGGTTGAAGGAGGTGTCCTGTGACGAACAAGAAGAGACCGGCTAGAAAGACTGGTAAAGCAGTTGAAACGCAGGTTAAAGAACCGGTGGAGGCAGGTCAGGAACAGGTTGAAGAGTCTGCGTCCATAGTTGAGGAACAGATGATGAAACCGCTGGCTGAAGTCTTGGGGCAAGCTGAGAA
The DNA here is from genome assembly GCA_016193545.1 of Chloroflexota bacterium. GTDB lineage: Bacteria > Chloroflexota > Dehalococcoidia > Dehalococcoidales > UBA2162 > JACPSA01. Next base: position 5,430 of record JACPSA010000055.1, on the reverse strand, counting down.
AGCCTATGCGGCTTACATGGAAGCCGAACGGCAAGTATCGAGGATATATAAGGATAATGAGCGGCAGGTAACGAATGCCTACAGAAGGGCCGAGCAGCAGGCTAACAGCACTTGTCAAGAGTCAATAGCGCAAGCCATGCAGATTCGTGATGGAGCTGAAGAGTTAGCCAGAGCCTCTTACCAGGCGGCTAGAGAGCAGGCTGATAGGGCCTGTGAAGAGGCAATAGCGCAGGCTATAAGGGAACGTGATGAAGCTATAGCTAGAGGTTGGAATGTCCGTGAGGAGACCGTGGAGCAAGCCTGGGCAATATATTCTAAAATTATAAAATAGCCGCAACAAGAGCAGAAGTACCTGTACCGATGAGCTTAGTCTAGCTGACTATAACAGTGAAGGTATGTCTTTTAGACTGCCCTCCAGGGCGGTGGAATCACCCTCTCCGCTTTCTTGCTTCTTTTTAATAGCGGAGATAAGGTCGATGGTTCTGGTAAAGTAGTGTCTGACTTTAGCCATGTCGCTCAGTTCAGACAGAATGACCGAGACTTCCAGCGAGCCGCTTTCCCGGGGATAATCACCGCTCCGTATTATTGCTTTTTGGGCCATATTCTTGAGGTAAACGGCCAGTTCTTTCATTAAGTCCACATGCATTTCCGTGGCTGGTGCCGAGACGAGGTATAGAGCCCGCCCGGCATCAGCCGGGTTGCACCTGACTGACAAGCGGCTCATCGCCTCGTTCATAGCCTGAACCCCCTTCTGGGTCTCGCTAGCCTTGTTCCGGAAGTCATGCGTCCGCCGGAAAAGTGAGCGGAGTAGCGAAAGGTGTGATTTGCTATAGCCCAGTACCGTCCAGCCGACCAGGGTCTGTATTATATCACCGGCATCGAGCACCTTTGCCCCGATATTCTGGAACTTTTTTTCTTCACCGGCACAGAGCAGGTTGTAAAAAGGCTCGACTATCAGGGTATTAATATTGGTCAAGTTCTTTCTAATCGCAGCATCCTTACTGGTGTACTTTTGATTATCAGCAACGATTATCGCATCCGCCGTTAGGTAGGTAGATTTAAGACAGGTGGCGACGTTATAGATTGTCCTCTCCTCGGTTTGCTCTTCATGCTCGAAGGGCAGGATAATGAGCGCGTACACCGGTTTGTCCATGAAGCGTTCTTTGACATGTTGCACCATTATCGGTATTGCTCCCGAACCGGTGCCGCCGGCCGCACCGGCAGCCAGCAGGAAAGCATCGGCTTCGGGTAATCTTTTGGTGGCTCGCATCGCGTCGATAACTTTATCGGCGTCTTCCTTAGCCACCTCAGCGCCCAGTTCATTTATTTTACCGACGCCGTGGCCGCCGGTTTTGCGACTTCCGATGAGGATTCGGTGCTGTGGGTCAGGTTTTATGCGTCTGAGGCCGCTTAAATCAGCGATATCCGTGTTGACGGCAAAGGCACCGGTAATTATTTCAATCCCGCGCTGGCTCTGTGCCTTTATATTTAGACGGGCGAACTCATCGGCGATTCTGCCGCCGCATTGTCCCAGTCCGATAACGACTAATTTCATTTCTCACCTTTAGCTCAGATAACTATGCTATTTTAGGTGCCTTGATAAGGAGATGTCAATTTCGATTTTGTTGAGCAGTATCCGGGTAATTGCTATAAGCCTTTGCCGGCGATATAAGCTGCCAGGTCAGCCAGGCGGCAACTATAGCCCCATTCATTATCATACCAGGCAATTACTTTGACCATGTTGCCACCGATGACCATAGTGCTGGGCGCATCGATAATAGAACTGGCCGGGTTACCTTTAAAATCCATACTGACCAGTTCTTCCTGGCAATATTCCAGGATTCCGGCTAAAGGACCTCCGGCGGCTGCCTGAAAAGCCTGATTGACCTGTTTCACGGTAACCTCTTTACCCAGTTCGGCGACAAAGTCAACAACTGAAACAGTAGCTACCGGGACGCGGAAAGCCAAGCCGTGGACTTTGCCTTTGAGTTCAGGGATAATCTCACCGACCAGCCTGGCAGCACCGGTGGTAGTCGGGATAATGTTGATGCCGGCGGTGCGAGCCCGGCGCAGGTCGGAATGGACGGTATCCAGGATTCTCTGGTCGTTGGTATAGGCGTGGATGGTGGTCATTAGTCCCTTATTTATGGTGAAGTTCTGGTGTAGTATCTTGACCACCGGCGCAATGCAATTAGTGGTGCAGGAGGCATTGGATATAATATTATGCTTGGGCGGAATATACTGGTCTTCGTTAACGCCGATGACAATAGTGATATCTTCGTTGCGGGCCGGAGCGGAAATAAGCACCTTTTTGGCGCCACCCTTGAGATGGGCGGCCGCTTTAGCGGCATCGGTAAAGAGTCCGGTTGATTCGATGACAACGTCTGCGCCGCAGTCACGCCAGGGGATGTTGGCCGGGTCACGCTCGGAAAACACCCTTATTTTTTTACCGTCGACCGTGATTGAGTCTGCAGTGGCTGCTACTTTGCCAGGATAGGCACCGTAGTTACTGTCCCATTTCAATAAATGAGCGTTAGTCTTGGTATCGGCCAGGTCATTGACCGCAACTATGTCAAGGTCGCTGCTGTGGTACTGTTTAGCTGCTCTGAAGGTTAACCTGCCGATTCTTCCGAAGCCGTTAATCCCGATTCTGGTCGCCATTTCCTACCTCCTCGAATTTTTAAGATGAGTCATCTCGCCCGTTCGTTGTCTATGTATCAGGCAGGCTGGTAGTAGATAAGACTATTCTGTTGGATTTTCTTCAGTCTGCCATTGATTCTCATTGCTTCCAGGTGTGCCAGTGTTTCCGAAACGGCCGCTCTCTGGTCCCACAGTGCCAGATTCTGGAATCTAACGCCACCCAGCTCCGGCATCCAGGTGATTTCACCGGATATCTGATAGGCTGTCCTGGGCTCAGTCTTTATCGCCTCTAGGATTTCCGAATTCCTTTTTTCGTGGTGTTGCAGAATTTCGTCAACCCTTTTCGGTAAATCGGTGAACGGGTGTTCATGTGCCGGTAAGACCAGGCTGACCTCTAATTGTTTTACCATATTCAGAGAGTTGAGGAAAGTACCCAGCGGATTATCGTCGGACTGGGACTGCAGGCTGATATTGGGCGTGATAACCGGCAAGACATGGTCTCCGGAGAATAAAATCTTTTTGTCCGGCTCATATAAACAGATGTGCCCCGGCGAGTGCCCCGGCGTCCACAGTACCTGCAAGTTGAATGTGCCATTAGAGATTGTTTCCCCGCCGCGGAGGGTAATATCAGGCAAGGTAGGTTCGGCAAATCTTTGCCTTCCGGTGAAGGCTGTGCGGTATGGAGATTGCCCGTTGGACGGCATCCCGTTGCTGTGCAACCACTGTTCACTTTGGCGCATGGTCTCATCCATATTCGTGTACCTGGATGTAAGCAGGTCTTTCTCTATGTAGTGCAGGGCAATTTTAGCTCCTGAAAGTTGCCTCAGCCGGCCGGCCAGACCGTAATGGTCATGGTGAGCATGGGTGACTATTATTTGCGAAATGTTTTTAAGGTCGATGCCGATTTCCGCCAGTTGCTTTTGCAGGGATTCCAGTGCTTCTTCAGTGTTGACACCGGCATCGATAAGGAGATATTTACCGTCGCCCTGAACCAGGTAGATGTTGGTGTATCCCAGAGGATTATGCGGGATTGGTATCGGTAGCTGGTTTATACCGGGTATAATCTCCTTCATCTTCTCGCCCTTTTCAAGTTGTCGAAGGCTTCTATGCCGGCAAACCTGGCTTTGATTCCCAGCTCCTCTTCTATGCGGAGGAGGCGGTTATACTTGGCGGTGCGTTCTGAGCGGCAGGGGGCGCCGGATTTAATCTGACCGGTGTTCAGGCCTACGGCCAGGTCGGCGATGAAGGTATCCTCGGTTTCACCGGAGCGGTGACTGACCACGGCTGTCCAGCCGGCCTGCTTTGCCATCCGGACGGCAGCTATTGTCTCGGTGAGGGTGCCGATTTGATTGGGTTTGATGAGGATGGAATTGGATGCTTTCAGCTCGAGGCCTTTAGTTAAACGGTCGACATTGGTAACATAGAGGTCGTCACCGACCAGTTGAATTTTGTCGCCCAATTTTCGAAACGCCTTCCCGGGAGAGGACGTACCGGCCATCTCGATAAAACTCACTGGCGGCCGGGTCGAGGGCGATAAAGCAGTCCTTGCCCGGCTGGTAGCCGGCTTTTTCAATCGCCGCTAAAACGGCTTCGATGGCCTGTTTATTCGATGATAGGGTCGGGGCAAAGCCGCCTTCATCACCGACATTGGTGTTCAGTCCTTTGTCTTTAAGCACCCTTTTCAGGGAATGGTAGACTTCAGTGCCCATCTGCAGGGCGTGGTGGAAGCTGCTGGCTCCGGCAGGTACTACCATAAATTCTTGGAAATCGGTGGAATTGGCGGCGTGCTTGCCTCCGTTCAGGATGTTCATCATCGGTACTGGCAGAATGTTCGACTTCCCAAGGTGGTGATATAACGGGGTATGACTCGAATTAGCGGTGGCCTGGGCTACGGCCAGGGATGTCCCCAGAATGGCGTTAGCCCCCAGGCGTGATTTGTTGGCTGTGCCGTCAAGCTCGATTAGCCTGTGGTCGATAGCTGCCTGGTCAGTAGCTGGCATCCCGACGATGGCCTTGGCGATGTCCTGGTTGACATTCTTTACAGCACGGAGGACACCCAGACCGTTAAATCTGGTGCCGCCATCGCGCAGTTCCACAGCTTCATATTTGCCGGTGCTGGCTCCCGAAGGTACTGCCGCCCGACCCGTTATGCCATCGGCTAGCTCGACTTCAACTTCCAGAGTAGGGTTGCCTCTGGAATCCAGGATTTCTCTGGCTTTGATGTTTTTAATGGTTGACACTTTTACTCCTGTGATTTAAAGCGAGCGCTAGTACCTAATCATATAATTATCTCTACGCTCTCCTCTCCCCTTGTGGGAGAGGATTAAGGTGAGGGGTAAGAGTTGGGAGTCACCCTCACCTAGCTTCTCCCCTCGAGGGAAAGGGACTTTTCCAATGTCTAAAAACTTATCCAACTTAGTGCTATTGATTTTTGATTAAATCCAGTGCTTTCTTGACGGCCTCGGTCGGATTCCGGGCCGGGATAATCGAGTCGTCCGGCTGGTTATTTCGTGATAATGACCAGGTGTTCAGGCCGATAACGGGAATGCCACTTTGCCGGGCGTGAGCTATCTCGGAGAGGGTGCCGTAGCTGCCCCCGATGGCGATAACCGCCCGGGCTGATTTGACTACGGCGATATTCCGGGCATAGCCCATGCCGGTAACGATGGGAATCTGGACATAGGGATTAGCTGCCTGCGCATTGTCCCCGGGAAGAATGCCGATAGTCAGTCCACCCCCGGCGCTGGCTCCCCGGCAGGCGGCTTCCATAACTCCGCTCAGGCCGCCGCA
>JACPSA010000054.1 GCA_016193545.1 Chloroflexota bacterium | reverse complement strand
TCATAGTGATGCCTCCCTTATTGGTCTCTACTACTATTTTCTATTGTTGGGTGGTGGTTGTCAAACACAGTTAAAATCTGGCTTGCATTTTTCCCCGAGTTCTCTTATTATATTGGGAAAAGGGTAAGTAGCCTGGGGAACCTGACGTGATTCAGGTATGACCGGAAAGCAAGTTGGTGTAAGTCCAACGCAGTTCCGCCTGCTGTAACTCGCTGCGGCGAGAAGCCAGAACGCCGGACCCTCAGGCATCTTGCACCTCCGCGGAGAAAGGGGGGTGGGAACATGTTTGATACGACATGATATCCCCTTGTCCAGGCGGGCAAGGGGTTTTCTTTTTGCCTGATAGCCCGGCTTGACAGGTTGGACTGCATAATCTCGTTAATGCTCTCTTCTTTCATCTCCAACCGTTTTACATATAGTAAACGGGGTGTCAGAAAGTCATAAAATTGGCTGGGGAGAAGTTACAAAAGTATGACATTTGGGATATGGTAATACCCCTATGGTGTGGTGACTTAAGGTTAGATTTATATTCGTTGGGAGGTATCTGTTAGCGATGAAGCGTTTTTTAATTTTCACAGTTTTATTGAGCTTGCTGGTTGGTGTCGGTGTGGGCTGTCAGCCGAAGTTCCAGCCGGGAAGCTATACTGATGACGCCGGTAGGGTAGTCAGCATCGATAAAATTCCGCAGAGGATTGTGTCTCATGTGCCCAGTATTACTGAGATGGTTTTTGCCATCGGCCTGGGGGAAAGGGTGGTTGGCGTCAGTGACTATTGTGACTATCCTGAGGAAGCCAAGTTAAAGGAGAAGGTGGGGGGTTATTGGGACCCTTCCGTTGAGAAGATTGTTAAGCTAGAACCAGACCTGGTCTTGACTGGTGGCAGTGATAAGCAGCTTATGGTGCAGCTAGATAGCCTGGGAATAACCTATCTCGTTATCAATCCTGAAACTATTGACGGTATTTTAAAAGACATCGAGTTACTGGGTAAGGTTACCGGCACGGAGGGGAGAGCCAGAGAGGTTGTGAAAGATATGAAGGATAGAATATCACGGGTAGCTAGTAAGGTGAAAGGTGTTTCCAGCCTCAAGGTGTTCTATACTTTTGCGGTTACTGACCTGAATAATCCCTGGACAGCCGGCCCCGGCTCATTTATTGATTCCCTGATTACTGCGGCTGGTGGAGAGAATATCGCCGCTAAAGCAATCGCCCCGTATGTGCAGTTCAGCATCGAAGAAATAGTTAGCTCTAACCCTGAGGTTATTATTATCGGTGTTCGCCACGGCTACTTAGCCGATACAACGGCTGAAGAGCTTAAGCGACATCCTGTCTGGCGGGAGATAACCGCTATTAAGGAGAACCGGGTCTACAATATCGATGGTGACCTGCTTAATCGCTCTGGACCTCGCATTGTCCAGGGACTGGAGGAAATAGCCGGACTCCTTTATCCGGAGCTATTCAAGTAATAGCAGTTTTTTTAAAGGAGTATCGGTGGAAATAGGGAAGAGTATAATTAAACAGGCTGTCCGAAATCCTCAAGGGGTAAAAGTATACATATGGAAATCAGAGAATTTGGCATAAAACTAAAAGAACTACGCAACCAGGCTGGTCTGAGCCAGAGAGAGTTGGGTGATAAGGTTGGAGTCAACTTTACCTATCTTAGTAAGATTGAGAATGGAGTGCTCCCTCCTCCCAGCCAGAAAGTAATACTGAGATTGGCTGAAGTCCTTAATGCTGATATTGATGAGTTAATGACCTTAGCCGGAAAGATATCTCCTGATATTACCCAGATGTTAAAGAATCGCGAAATATTGCGGTTGCTTAGGTCGGCCCGTGTTCAGAGAAAGGCCCGTTCCGCGAGGTAAACGAAAGCAGCCGAAAGGGGGTGATATTTTTAAAGGCTAACGTTTAGGGTGCAGTAGACAAGGAGGGTCGGTGATTGACCTTCGACGGAGAAGGTATTAGATAAGTCAGTTAGTTTTATTAGTGTTAATCTGTGGAGGTAGTATGGACATCAAATTTGAAAAACTGTTTGAACCAATAAAAATAGGCTCTTTGCAAGTTAAGAACAGGATAGCTATGGGACCTATGGGCACGAGAAGCTGCACACACGACGGCTACGTAACAGACCAGCTATTGACCCATTATACCGCCCGGGCAAAGGGTGGGGCAGGTCTAATAATAGTCGAGCACACACTGGTGACCACTCGCCATTGGAGTTCCAAGCGTATTACCGGCCTCTGGGATGAGGAACAGGTGACTGAGATGGGAGAACTGGCGGAGGCGATACATACCTTCGGGGCAAAGGCAATAATACAGTTGAGCCTGGGTTTCGGACAGGTCGGCCATATATCACGGGCTAAAGACGGACTGGTGGCGCCTTCGGCTATTCCGGTAGTGATAAGGGAGGACAGTTTTCCCAGGAGATTTCCCAAGCGTCTCAAAGAAATAGAAGTCAGGGGTGCCGGGGTGGGGCCGGTGCCCCGTGCTTTAACCACCGAGGAGATAATGGAACTGGAGGATGACTTCGTCAAGGCAGCCAGGAGGGCGAAAATTGCTGGGTTTGACGGAATAGAAGTCCATGGGGGACATGGTTATCTGATTGCTCAGTTCCTGTCACCAATCTCTAATGCGCGGACAGACCTTTATGGTGGGAGTCCGGAAAACCGGCTGAGGCTGCCGCTGAACCTCATCCGCAAGACGCGGGCTGTGCTGGGGACGGACTGGGTAATAGGCTATCGCATCAGCGCCGACGAGCATTTCGAGGGAGGTCTGACGCTTGAAGATTCCAAAGGCATAGTGCCGGTGCTTGTTGGTGCCGGGCTCGATTATGTTCACTTATCATCCGGGGGTCCCCGTTCCAGCAAGTGGACATTCCCTGATGAGGAGGGTGTGATAATCCCTGAAGCCGCGGCAATCAAAAGCGTGGTCTCGGTCCCGGTACTCTGCCCCAACATATATACACCACAGGTGGCAGAGGACGCTCTGTCGGAAGGAAAAGCAGATATTGTCTCGCTGGCGAGACAATATCTGGCCGACCCCGAGTGGGCCAACAAGGCAAAGGCAGGGAAAATCGACCAGATTCGAGCCTGTACTAGATGCAATTTTTGCTCACAGAGAGTCCTGGAAGGACTGGCTATCAGGTGCCCGCTTAATCCCGAGCTTGGTTTAGAAAGATTTAACCCTGAATACTATCCGATAAAGAGAAAGCGTGATTCTGAACGATAGTTGTTTCAGTCCGTAAGTGTCAAAGATGAAGAATGGAAAGGAAAATCTTAGGAGAGTTCCACGGAATCAAAGGGGAAATTGTCAATCACCAGGTCTGGGGGACTCCGGCTAATGCCCTTTTTATTGGCTTTCCGGAAACCAGAAATGTGCTGAGCAGTCGAGAGGGATTCAGGCAGGTAAGCGTAGTTGGTAATTGTTATCTGCCCGAGTCTCTTTGGTCTGTGCTGCATGCTCGCCCTGGCAGTTGGATGGATTACCTTAAAGAAGTCCTTAATGAAGTTAATCGGTCGCCGGATGAAACTGCTGCTTTGTCCACTGGCGTAAATATGGAGGATTTTGCCTGGGGAGAAAAGGTTTTTGAGGAGCTTTGGGTAACCGCTTTCGTTACCGCCGGGGTTAAATCTAACGCTATGAGAATAGGCAAGGATAGAGCCAGTGACATCGAACGGAATGGGAAGTTTGACAAGATGGGTACGATAAATACTATTCTGTTCACCGGCGCTTCGCTTGATTTAGCTACTTTAGCCGCTTCTTTTATTACGATAACTGAAGCTAAAAACATTGCCCTACAAGAATTGGATGTCAGAAGTTCATATACTCCTCAGTGGCAGGCAACAGGCACCGGTACTGACCAGATTATCGTGGTATCAGGCAAGGGCGACAGATGTACTAATGTTGGCGGGCATTCAAAACTTGGTGAACTAATGGCTGAAGCGGTGACCTCAACCACAATCTGCGCCATTAAGAAAAACCTCAAGGTTGCTGGCTGAATTTTTTAAGCCGTGGTTTTAAACGGCTGGTTATCAAGAGCGAGACATTTTTAATTAGGTTCGGGATTAAAGGGTATGGATACTGTATTAATATTGTTTTTAGCCATTGTTCTTGATTTGGCTCTGGGTGAGCCACCCCGTCCTGTTCACCCTGTGGTCTGGATGGGGAAGATTGCTTCATTTCTGGAAAAGGGTAGCCCTGGCCGGTATCCGTTGGCTCAATTTGTCTACGGGGTGGGAATGACTCTGTTGCTTATCGGACTCTTCGCTGCAGCCACCTATTTTGTTCTGTTCTATTTGAAGAGTCGCAGCCTGGTGGTTTACGTGATTGCCGGTGCCGTGCTGCTTAAATCCACCTTTTCCCTGAGGGAACTGCGGCAGTCAGCCATCAAGATTAAAAAACTTTTGCTGGGAGAGAAGCTGGATGAAGCCCGCTTTGAACTGCGCTCACTGGTCAGCCGGGATACCAGAGATTTGTCTCAGCCGCTACTGATTTCGGCTACGGTGGAGTCGGTGGCGGAGAATAGCTGCGATAGCTTTGTTGCCCCCTTGTTTTATTTTTTGCTTTTCGGTGTTCCCGGTGCCGTTGCCTACCGGGTGGTCAATACTCTGGATGCTATGATTGGTTATCATGATAATTATGAGTATCTCGGTAAATTTGCCGCCCGGCTGGATGATGTGCTCAATTTTGTTCCTGCCAGACTAACGGCGTTATGCCTGGTTTTAGCTAGTTTCCTGTCGGGCAGGGGTGTTCGAGCTTCCTGGCAGGTTGCCCTCAGTGAGCATGTTAAGACGGAAAGTCCCAACGCCGGCTGGACGATGGCAGCCATTGCCGGCGCGCTCGATGTGCAACTGGAAAAGGTAGGACACTATCGATTGGGCGTGGCTAATGCCCCGCTGACTGTCAGTAGTATTGATGCAGCACTAAAGCTAATGATGATAGCTATGTTGGCCTGGTCTTTAATCTGTTTGTTGGCAGGAGTGATTCGCTTTGCCGCTACGACCTAAGCCCGAGGTGGAGAATCTGGGGGTTTGCTCCCATGGCGGGCTCAACTACGCTGAGTTGAGGGCAATGGGTCTTGACCCCACTGAGGTTGTTGACTTTAGCGTCTGCTCTAACCCGTTTCCACTCCCATCAGGGGTGAAGAAAGTTCTCAATACTGTTGCCATTGACCGCTACCCTGATTCTGAGTCGACTGACTTGAGACAATGTCTCTCGGCGAAACTGGGAGTGGCTGCGGATAATATTCTGGTTGGCAGTGGGGCTACGGAGCTTATTCGTCTTATCGCTCTGGCCTACTTTGGCGCTGGAGATTCTGTCTTAATTCTGGAGCCGACCTTTGGCGAATACCGGGTCGCCTGCCAGATTGTCGGGGCGGTAGTGCTCAGCCAGCGGGGGAGAGAGGAAGATAGTTTTGCTCCGGAAATAGAAGAAACGGTCAGCCTGATTAAACGACATCACCCACGGGGGATTTTTATCTGTAATCCCAACAGTCCTACCGGACAATATCTCACCAGGCGAGACGTTGAAATGGTTCTGGATGCTGGTAAGGACGGGCTGGTTATTCTGGACGAGGCTTATATTGCTTTCGTCGAGGGAACCTGGCCTTCTGTTGACCTGCTTTCACGGGGCAATGTGGTTATTGTGCGTTCCATGACCAAGGACTATGCCCTGGCCGGGCTGCGCCTCGGTTATGCTCTGGCCCATGAGGGAATTATCAGTGCTCTGCGCCGGGTCTGCCCTCCGTGGAATGTCAATGTCGTTGCGCAGCAGGCCGGGATAATTGCTCTGGAGGACGTTGAGTATCTTGAGCGGTGTCAGCGTGAGATTAAAAAAGCCGGCCAGTTCCTGAAAAGCGAGCTTTGTCGGATTGGGCTGAAACTAATCCCGTCAAGCACGAATTTTTTCCTGGTTAAAGTGGCCAAGGCTAAAGACCTCCGTACCGCGTTGCTCAGGCGGGGGATACTGGTGCGCGATTGCACTTCTTTTGGCTTACCGGAATATATCCGTATTGCTGCCCGCACTATACCTGAGTGTCAGAGGCTGGTCGATGCTATCCGAGCATTAAAGCGTGAAGGAGGGATAGATGCCAGGGTTTAGTGCTTCAGAGTCGACTGCTTTCGATTACGAGGTCGTTATTCAGGCCCTGGAAGAAAGCGTGAGGCGTAACCTGACTGACGGGCTTCTCCTCTCGGGAGGGCTGGATACGGCAATACTGGCTTACCTTGCCTCGAAGTGGGTGAAACCGAGCTGTATTACCGTTGCCCTGCGCGGTGCTCCGGCACCGGATGTCGATTGTGCTAGGCTGGTGGCCAGCCGCCTGGGACTGAAACACTATGTACACTATTTTGGTGATGAAGAGTTGGAGGAGGGACTTCAGGCGGCAGTCCGGATTATGCGGTCCTTCGACCCGATGGAAATTCGTAATACGGCGGCTATCTATATTGCCCTGAAGACAGGCAGAGACCGCGGCATAGCGACCTTTATGACCGGTGATGCGTGCGATGAGCTTTTTGCCGGCTACAGCTTCTTCTTCGGGCTAACCCGGGAGCAGCTAAGCACAGCCCTAGCCAAAATGTGGGCTGTTATGAGGTTTTCTTCGTTGAACCTGGCTGAGGACCTGGGAGTGACCGTCAGGCTGCCGTATCTCGACCCGCAATTCAAAACCCTGGCTACTGGCATGGATGTGGGTTTGAAGGTGCAAAGTGAAAGGGGTCAGGTCTGGGGCAAGTGGGTTCTGCGCAAGGCTTTTGAGAGTATTATGCCGCCGGAAATAGTGTGGCGGACTAAGGCGCCGATAGAGGTAGGTAGCGGTACCACCACGCTCCCATCCCTTTTCGATGTCCGAATCTCGGACCTCGAGTTCAATGAAAAAAAGATGAGATACCACAACGAAGATGGAGTTGTTATTAGAAGTAAGGAGCACCTCTACTATTACCAGATTTACCGGAGTGTTATCGGCATTCCTCAGGCTGCAGATAGTTGGGCTAAAGCCTGTCCGGATTGTGGTTCCAACGTTGAAAAGGAAGCCTCGTTTTGCCGGATATGCGGGGCTTACCCGATATAGAATAAGTGTTGCTGGTGGATAAATAATCTTACTGAGGAGCAGATATGACCAGGCTTTTAGCCGACACGATTAGCCTGATAAAACCTCTGGATGCCGAGGCGATGGCCAAAGCCCGGGCCAGGCAGGATATATTGACCAAGCCGCAGGGTAGCCTGGGTCGACTGGAAGAGTTGTCCATTCAACTGGCGGGCATACAGGCTAAGCCTATCCCTCGAATCAATCATAAAGCGATTATCACCATGGCTGCCGACCATGGAGTGGTGGCGGAAGGGGTAAGCGCCTACCCGAAGGAGGTTACCGCGCAGATGGTCTACAATTTCCTGGGTGGTGGTGCTGGAATCAATGTTATTGCCCGCCAGGTAGGCGCTCGTGTCATTGTCGTTGATATGGGGGTAGCCGCCGAGCTGAAAGCCAATCCTCAGCTTTTGTCGCGGAAGGTTGCTTACGGCACCCGGAATATGGCGTTAGGTCCGGCAATGACCGATGAGCAGGCGGTCAAGGCGATAGAGACCGGCATTGAAATAGTAACTGCCGAAGTGGCTAAGGGGCTGGATATCGTGGGTAGCGGCGATATGGGGATAGGTAATACTACCGCCAGCAGTGCTATCTGTGCCGTGATGACCGGGAGACCGGTAACCGCGGTCACCGGCCGTGGTACCGGCATCGCCGATGAGCAATTCCGGCATAAGGTAACCGTCATCGAGCGAGCACTGGCCGTGAACCGGCCTGACCCTAAACAGCCGCTAGCCGTGCTGGCAAAGGTAGGTGGCTTTGAGATTGGAGGATTAGCCGGTGTAATGCTCGGTGCCGCGGCGCACCGTATCCCGGTGGTTATCGATGGGTTTATCTCCGGGGCCGCTGCCCTGATTGCGACGGCACTGTCCCCGGGGCTGAAGGACTTTCTCATTGCCGCTCATGTTTCGGTTGAACCCGGCCATCAGTGGGTGCTCCAACATCTGGGACTTAAACCCTTATTAGATTTGAATATGCGTTTGGGCGAAGGGACCGGGGCGGCGCTGGGGATATTCTTGAGTGAAACTGCCACCAAGGTGCTGGCGGAGATGTCTACCTTCGCTGAAGCCGGAGTATCGGAACGGAGCGAAACAGCTTGAGATTTTTGGCGGCACTGAGTTTCCTGACCATTATTCCCCTGCCTATCCGGCGTGAGATTAGTCCGGAGGAAGTAGGTCGTTCCCTGGGTTATTTCCCCGTGGTCGGTGTGATTATTGGCCTTATTCTGGCGGGCCTGAACTGGCTTTTCCGCTGGTTCTTACCCCCGACGGTGATTAGCGGGCTGTTAATCGTGGCCATGGTGCTCATTAGTGGTGCCTTACACCTTGATGGCTTTATCGATACCTGTGATGGTATCGCCGGTCATCGGACGGTTGAGGACAGGTGGCGTGTGATGCATGATAGCCGGGTGGGCGCTTTTGGTGTTATCGGCGTCTTTTTACTGCTGCTGGTTAAATATGTCTCGCTGAGCAGCCTGCCGGAAAGCTGGCTGACGATAACGCTGCTGGTGATGCCGGTTGTCAGCCGCTGGGCAATGGTTTATGCTGTTTTTGCCTATCCCTATGCCCGACCGGATGGTCTGGGACTAGCCTTTAAGCAGGGAGCAAGCTGGCAGAGGCTGGCGATAGCCACTGTGATAACATTGTTAACAGTTACACTTCTGGCGTGGTGGGCTGGCGATAGTTACTTTTACCTGGCTGGTTTAGTTATTATGATGGTTATCTGGGTTGTGGTTGTCGTCATGGCTGACTATCTGCAACGGAAATTATCCGGGCTTACCGGTGACACCTATGGGGCGATAAATGAAGTGGCTGAGGTTAGCGTGCTCATCCTTATCGGTCTGCTGGCATATAACCGGTGGTCTGGTTTATCCGTTTAGGAGAAAAATCATTTTGTGACCTATCCCCCTGACCCCCTTCCCTTACTAAGGGAAGGGGGAGTGTAGGTAAGAGAGGGGCTTTGCCCCTCTCTAAAGTCTCTTCCCCCTCTCCTTCGTAAGGGAAGGGGGATTAAGGGGGGTGAGGTCAATAAACAATCTTGTTTAGGAGGAATACTTGACCAGGTTACTGCTGGTAAGACACGGTATCAGTGAGTTCAATAGTGTGCGGAGATTCGCCGGGCATAGCGATGTCGAGATGAATGCGACGGGCTATGAGCAGGTTGAGAAGCTGCGTAACCATCTGGCTGGTGAGAAGATTGACGCTGTTTACTCCAGCGATTTGAAACGGGCTTTGGCTACGGCTGAGATTATTTCTGCCGCCTGCAATGTGGATATTGTAACCTGTCCCGAGCTGCGGGAAGTAAACTATGGCAGTATCGAGGGGTTGACATTTCAAGAGATTAAGGACCTTTATCCCGGGGTAGCGGAACTGATTACTAACTTTAGCCTTCAGCTCAGCTTTCCCGGCGGCGAGAGTTTCACCGAGTTTATCGAGCGGACGAGCAAGTTTGTCGACAGGCTGGAAAAACACGCACCGGAGCAGACGGTGCTCATTGTTTCGCACAGCGGACCGTTGAGGGTGCTGGTGTGTCATCTGCTGGGTATAGAGATGGAACACTGGCGGCAGATTCGTCTGGATAATGCTTCACTCAGTATTATTGAGACCTACCCGCAACGGGCAATAATAAGTCTCTTGAACGATACTTCCCATCTGAGGGAGACGGGCTGATTAAAGGTATTCAGGGAGGTTAATATGAACCAGGTGTTTATCTCGTGGAGCGGGGGTAAAGATTGTTGTCTGGCCGGTTATCTGGCGACGCTGGATGGCTGCCAGGTCCGTTATCTAGCCAATACGGTGTCCGAGGATGGCCAGCGTTCGCGTAGTCATGGACTACCGTCCTGGGTATTGAGGGAACAATCGCGGGCAATCGGCATTCCGCTGGTGCAGCGGCGGACGGGCCAAGATAACTACGAAGCCGAGTTTAAGGATATGCTCCGCGGCTTCAGGCATGAGGGAATCGATGGTGGCGTTTTTGGCGATATCGACTTTATTGAGCACAGGCAGTGGGTTGAACGGGTATGTCAGGATGTAGATATCACTGCCCATTTGCCCTTATGGGGTCGGAGTCAGGATAAGATACTGAGAGACTTTATCAGCCTGGGATTTGAGGCGGTGGTGGTCGCCACTAAAGCTGAACTGCTGGGTGAAGAATGGCTGGGACGCAAGATAGATTTGAATTTCATCAGGGACTTGGCTGAACTCAGTAAGACCAGGGAAATCACGCCCTGCGGTGAAGCCGGAGAGTATCATACTCTGGTTACCGATGGGCCCCTGTTCCAGAAACGACTTGAGATTACGGAGACCAGAAATATTCGCCGTGATGAGCACTGGTTTTTAGAGATTCAAAAGTGCGAGTTAAAGGCGAAGTGATAAAGCAGGGAGTGTCCCATCACCGGGATTGCCACGTCCTTCCACTGAAGGACTCGCAATGACAATGATACCTTTTTGGACAAGAGGTAAAGGGGATAGGGTTGACAAGCATCTTGATAACCGGTGGCGCTCGCAGTGGCAAGAGCCGTTTTGCCCAAGAACTGGCTCTGAAGTCGGCTAAGTCGGTGCTCTTTGTGGCTACCGCCTTTGCCGGTGATGAAGAGATGCGGCAGCGCATTGCCGAGCACCGCCGTACCAGACCGGCGGCCTGGACTACCCTTGAAGTGACTACACACCTGGGCAGCCGGATTCGGCAAGAAATCGGTGTGGCTCAGGTGGTCATTATCGATTGTATCACGCTGCTGATTAATAATATTTTTGCCCGGTATGCCGGCCCGGCTGCTGAAGATATCGATGCTTCGCTCGTTGAAAAAGATATCGTCAGTGAAATTGATGAACTGATAGACTGTATTGACCGACTCGATGTCGACTTCATTATGGTGACCAATGAGGTTGGTGCCGGGCTGGTGCCGGCTAACCAGATGAGCCGGTGCTATCGTGACTTACTGGGCAGGGCCAACCAGATGCTGGCACGGCGGGCTGACGAGGTTTACCTGATGGTCGCCGGCTTGCCAATGCGGATAAAACCTGCCGGTCATTCGGGTAGATAAGAGGATTGCTTATTGACCTCACCCCCTTAATCCCCCTCTCCTTACTAATAGTCTTGCCTCAAATGTCATTCTGGAGGAGTCCTTCCAAGGAAGGACGACGAAGAATCTCAGGGTGGGGCTGGCGATACACGGATAAACCCCGCTACCTCGAAGAGTCTTCGACCTGAGACCCTTCGTCCTTCCGCTGAAGGACTCCAGGGTGACACGAGGGGGGGTTAGGGGGATAGGTTGGCAAACAATCTTAAATAAGTCTCTTGTGAGTTTTATCCGTACCGTGATAAACTGCGAATAAAGTTCGAAGAGGCTAGTAGTAACAATGGCTCTGTTCATTACTTTTGAAGGGGGGGAGGGGAGTGGTAAGACCCTCCAGTCCAGGGCGTTATGCCGGAGGCTATCCGGGCTAGCTATCCCAGTATTACTGACCCACGAACCGGGCGGTACACCACTCGGTCAGAGACTGGCATGCCTGGTCAAATGGAGCGGTGCCGGTATATCACCGCTGACTGAACTGTTAATGTTTAATGCTTCCCGTGCCCAGTTAGTCGCTGAGGTTATCCAGCCTGCCTTAAAAGAGGGTAAGGTTGTTATCTGCGACCGCTATACCGATTCGACGATTGCCTACCAGAGCTACGGGCGGAGGCTGGATTTGATGCTGGTCAGGACGATTAATAACGCAGCGACCAGAGGGCTGATTCCCGACTTAACCGTACTGCTGGATATGCCGGTTGGGGAAGGGTTGGCTCGCAAAGAAGGCAAAAGGCATGACCGTTTTGAGCAGGAGAACCTTGCTTTCCACCGGAAGGTACGGAACGGTTATCTCAAGCTGGCTACCAGCGAACCGGAGCGCTGGCTGGTGATAGATGGTCGTCAATCAAAAGCCAGAATAAAGGAGATTATCTGGGAAAAGGTGAGCCAGCTACTTTCACGTTGAGGGAGGGGCAATCTCGATGTGGCAAGTGTAATCATTAGACCGTGTCGCTTCAATGAGTGTGCTGCCGTCTTAAGCCTGTGGAAAGAAGCAGAGGTCACCCCTAGTATTAATGACAATATTAAGGAATTGAAGCGGCTTGTTCAAGAGAATGGTGAGCTATTCTTGGTTGCTGAACATGATAGGCAACTCATAGGAACTGTAGTTGGTGGTTGGGATGGCTGGCGGGGCAATATCTACCGCCTCGCCGTGCTACCAGAGTATAGACGACAAGACATTGGTACAGCCTTGATAAGGGAAGCCGAGCGCCGCCTCTTAGCTAAAGGAGCAAAGAGGCTTTCCATTTTGGTTGAGCATGAAGACGCCCTAGCAACTTCATTTTGGGACTCTTTAAAAGATAAAGGCTACGAACGAGACCCCCGAATGGGCAGGTATGTCAAGACGCTCTGATTGCGCTCGTTTAGCAACCTATCCCCCTGCCCCCTTCCCTTATTAAGGGAAGGGGGAGTGAGACGAGAGGGGGCTTCGCCCCCCTCTCTAAAATATCTTCCCCCTCTTCTTGAAAGGAGAGGGGGAATAAGGGGGAGAGGTTTATAAGCAACCAAGATTGAGAAGAATCCGTTATATATAGACCTGGCATGACAAATTGGTGTATGATAAACTGAAAGTGAGAATTTTCAGCGGTACGGTCAGTAGAATGTTCATAACCAGAACCTCGGCAGCAATGATGGAAGCCGGGGTTTTGTTGTTAATTGCCGGAACTGAAAGGAAGTTTCTTTGTCTGGAGTGTGATAATGCCAAAGTCGGGTGACAGTTCAAAAACCAGGGTTGACGCCGCTATCGGGTCGAAGTCAATGTTAGTAGCTGAGATGACGGTGATGGCTAAGAAGCTACGCCGTCATATTATTATGATGACGGGGAAGGCGGGCAGTGGTCACCCGGGGGGCTCACTATCGGCGGTGGAAATTGTTGCGGCACTCTATTTCAGAGTGATGCGTCATAACCCGGAGAACCCCGCCTGGCCGGAGAGGGACAGGTTTATCCTCAGCAAGGGGCACGCCGCTCCTCTGCTCTATGCCGCTCTGGCGGAGAGTGGCTACTTCCCGGTAGAGGAGTTGACTACTCTGAGACAGCTATCCAGTCGGCTCCAGGGCCATGCTTGCTGTACCACTACTCCGGGGGTAGAGATGTCGGCGGGTTCCTTGGGACAGGGGTTATCTTTTGGTATCGGGGTTGCCCTGGCGGGGCGGCTCAATTCACAGGAATACCGGGTACATGTCTTGCTGGGTGACGGGGAGTGTGATGAGGGACAGGTCTGGGAGGCAGCCATGGCCGCTGCCCATTTTAAGGTGGATAACCTGGTGGCTATCGTGGATAATAACGGGCTGCAGATTGATGGTTGGAACCGTGATGTTATGAATTTAGCTCCCTTCAATAAGAAGTGGCAGGCCTTTGGCTGGAATGTTATCGAGGTCGATGGTCATGACTTAAACCAGATTATCGATGCCTTTGAACATGCCAAATCGATTAAAGCTCAGCCTACCGTCATTATTGCCCATACCATCAAGGGTAAAGGGGTCAGCTTTATGGAGAATAACCCGGCTTTTCACGGCAAAGCGCCGACGGCGGCTGAGGTGGAGATAGCCCTGAAGGAACTGGCTTAGTTATGCCTGAAGAAATTGCGTTGAGGGATGCCTACGGTCAAACCCTGGTTGAGCTGGGCAGGGAGAACCCGGATATTGTCGTGCTGGATGCCGACCTGTCCCAGTCGACGATGACTCGTTTCTTTGCCAAAGAGTTTCCCGACCGTTTCTTTGATTGCGGAATCGCCGAGCAGAATATGGTCAGTATCGCCGCCGGGCTGGCGGCTTCGGGTAAGATACCCTTTGCCAGCACTTTTGCTGTTTTCGCTCCCGGACGTTGCTTCGACCAGGTGCGGATGTCAGTTGCTCAACCCGGATTCAATGTCAAGCTGGTAACCACTCACGGGGGCATCAGTGTCGGTGAAGACGGCTCTTCACATCAGGCTATCGAGGACCTGGCTCTTATCGGCTCGCTGCCCGGTTTTACAGTTATTGTGCCTGCCGATGCTATCGAGGCTGCCCAGGCAGTAAAGGCGGCGGCGGCTAACTACGGCCCTTACTATATCAGGCTGGGCCGTCCCAAAGTACCGATGGTCTATAATAGCGACTACCGCTTTAATCCGGGTAAAGCAGTGATGATGAGGCAGGGCAAGGATGCCACTATCATCGCTATCGGTATTATGGTAGTCTCGGCTCTGGAAGCGGCTGATAAACTCAAACGGCAGGGCATCGACTGCGCTGTGATGAATATGCCCACCCTGAAACCGGTCGATGAGGTGGCCATTATTAAGGCGGCGGCTGATACCGGGGCGATTGTTACTGCCGAGGAGCATCTGGAACACGGTGGCCTGGGCAGTATTGTTGCCCGGATTGTTGCCCGTCACCAGCCGGTGCCGATGGGATTCATCGCCATCAAGGATACCTATGCCACATCGGGTAAGCCTGCCGAGCTTCTGGAGATGTATGGCCTGACGGCTAAGGATATTGCGCAGGCAGTGCGTGATGTACTCAAAAGAAAGAAGCTAAGCTAGTGCTAAGTCAGTCACCCTCACCTAGCCTCTCCCCTCGAGGGAGAGGGACTTTTCTAATGGATAAAACTTACCCGATTTAGCACTGGTTGGGGCTTGATTTGCCGACTTGTCTTGAGTTCTTCGGGAATTATTCTGCCTTCAGAGGGGGTTACTCCAGAAAGCAAAACCAACAGCCTGTTTTTGGAGTGTGGTGGTCGTCGGGAATGTCGCTGCGCTAATTTGGAAACGGAGAGCGTGGAAGCCAATTAAGTATTGCGTTCTTAACCCCATCGGTAGTCCATTGTCCAATGTAAACCGCCCAACCACTCATGAAGCGTCCCGTTAAAAAGAGATTCTTATCGAGCCGTTTTATCTCCTCGGGTATTG
>JACPSA010000051.1 GCA_016193545.1 Chloroflexota bacterium | reverse complement strand
GAAAGCGGTGTCCTCGGTCCTTTTGAGGGCTGGTTCGCGGACCGATTTGGACCACGGCGCGTTGTGTTGATAGGCGTTGTCTTGCTAGGCGCTGGCTTTATCCTCTTGAGTATGACCCATTCCATCGGGGCATTTTTGTTGCTTTCCTGGTGATGTCAGCGGGGTCCAGCCTGTGCGGCTTCCTGCCTCTCTCAGTGGCTGTGCTTAATTGGTTTGTCCGGAAACGAAGTTTGGCTTTGGGTATCGCTATGGCGGGAGCCGGGATAGGCGGAGTGATAGTGACATTAGTGGCATGGAGCGTGACAACCCAGGGTTGGCGTACTACCGCACTGGCATCCGGCTTTGCTCTCTGGCTTATCGGCATCCCGATATCTTTATTGCTGCGCCATAAACCGGAGAAATACGGCCACCTACCGGACGGGGATAGCCCGGCTTCGCCCGAAGGGCGGCAGGAAAATCTGGTTGCCAGCTCTGCCCTACAGTCTACGGTTCAGGATGATGGCAGCTTCTCTACGATGGAGGCTCTCAAGACCCGCACATTCTGGTTGATTGCAGTGGCACAGGCCTCGGCTGTTTTGACTGTATCTGCGGTTTCTCTCCATCTGGCCCCCCATCTTGTCCAGCAGCTAGGTATATCCTTAAAGGCTGCGGGCAGCGTCGTAGCCCTTTTGATTTTTTTTTCCACTGTCGGCAGGGTAGTTGGCGGTTTTCTAGCTGACCGGACCAACAAGAGGGTTTTGCTTGTGGTGAGTATGCTATCTCATACTATTGGTCTGCTCATGCTTGCCTATGCTACCAGCATGTTACAGGTTTTCCTATTTACGATATTCCATGGTATGGGGTGGGGTGCTAGAGCTCCTACGCAGAATGCTATCCGCGCCGAGTATTTTGGACGCAAATCCATCGGGCTTATTCTGGGACTTGGTTCCGTAATCGTCACCATAGCCTCGATTATCGCTCCTATCTTTGCAGGCTGGTTAACAGACCTGCGTGGAGACTATCGCTTAGCGTTCACCATCCTGGCCATCTTCACAGCTTTTGGCTCTCTGGGTTTTGCATTGGCCGGCAAGCCTGTCCGAAAGTCACATGTAGCAGGTGAAGGAGCGGTCGTTCATTAGCGGCTGTGCCCATTTCCCGTCCGCTGTCTCAAGTCCAACAGCGAGGAGTCCTACTAACCTTTCGGTTTTACTTCTTAATGGGTGAAAGACGCAGCATCTCCCGCTCCAGGCCCTTCGTCACGCCCGCCTTCAGATGTTCCGGCACCTCAACCCTTTCTGCCTTCATATTGCACAGCTTCCTTAAGGCGGTATTGAATATAACGGACGAGGGCGCGGGAAATACCTTGTTCCCCAGGCTACGCACGATGGGGAGTATCGGTCGCATAATGCTGCCATCCCAGTCACGTAACAGTTCGGTGTCGGAGACCTTTTGGACCTCAAATTTGGCAAATCCAATCTTGGTCAGGTAGTCCCCCAAGGTTTTGACCACAGTAAAGGGGTCGCTCCCCGCCGGGATTTTTAGCGTTTTCTGAAGCTGGTCAAAGACCAGTTCACCCTTGCGTTCCCGACATTTCTCCAGTCGAGCCAACTCCTCAGGAGTATTGCCAAACTCCTCACTCAAGGCCAACCAGGTCATTAGCACTTCTGTAGCAAAGAACAATGAATCCACCTTCTCATTTTCAGGCATGATATTACCTCCTCATTGATTTATTAAATTAGCCTTTATGCCACTGAAGCCGGAGTAGCGACTTGAATAAAATACCTCTTAGTTTTAGTTACAGAACCGATGATATAGGAGATAATAACACGGTATTGTACGAATGTAAAGAAATTCAGGAAATATTACGAAATCGGGCGAATTGGCGTACGATATAATTAGTAATGCACAGATTAGATAACAAGCTAGACGATTAATTAAGCTACTGAGCAAGAATCCCGGCAGACCGGTGACGCGCCAGCAAGCCCCGAGGAATTCCAATATCCGGAGTGAAAAGAAGAGGTGTCTGTGTAAAGAGTAGCCGAGGGGAGCAGTGCTGCTCCCCTTACTGTTAGCCGAACCAGTTCATGGTATAAATCTTCCAATCTGTAGCGCTGATGCCCTTCAGCAATAAGCAACTCCATTAATAGGATATTTTCTAACATTTTTTGAGAATAAAGATGATAGTGTAATCAGGGTATCATATGGATAGTAGTTAGCATTGAGTAACTTTATAATAATTGCCAGTATGTTTTTACAAGGTAGATTATTGTCGTCATACCATAAAAAAGGGGCAAATTTTCAGAAGAAAGGGGGCTAATTTTAAGTATGATGCGTAGGAGAATCTCATGGTTAGCCGCCGGAATTGTATTATTAGCACTGATGGCAATCTTGATTACTGCCTGCCAGGGTGCGGCCGGTCCTATAGGTCCGGCGGGGCCTCCAGGTCCACAAGGAGCACCAGCCCCGGTAATACCCGGAACGGGCCTTCACGCAGGCATCACCAAGATAGAGATTGGGGCTGACCTTAAGCCGGTGGTCACCTTCAATATCCACGATGGGAAAGGCGTGCCTTTGAAAATATCTGACCTGGACGGCTATCCCAGCTTCTCGCTCGCCTATATCAAGGAAGACCCCACCAGCAAACTCACTCAGTATGTGGCATATACCGTATCGGATGTTAAGGGCGCGCCTTACACCTTCGAGGGCGCAACCATACAGCCTGTCCTTGCCGAAGTAAAGGGGAGACCCGCTTATGACTCCGGAGAACTATGACAGGAATGCCACCCACCGGGTGGGAGGGCAAATCACCCGGGCTACCCGCACCTTTGCCGCTAACCCGATTTTAGACTTTGTGCCTGCCGGAGGTCCGGTGCAACTGACCCGCCAGGTGGTAACCACTGCGTCATGCAACCAGTGTCATGACCCGTTGGCTCTCCATGGCGGTTCGCGTGTGGAAACGGCGCTCTGCGTCACCTGCCACACTTCTCAAAACATCGACCCCGAAACTGGCAATACGCCTGAGTTCAAGGTGATGGTACATAAGATTCACCGGAGCGCCCGCCTACCCAGCGTGGTCGCCGGCGGCAACTACCGGATTGTCGGCTTTAACCAGACCGTCTTCGATTGGAAAGTCACCTGGCCGCAATTCGGCTCTGGCATCGGCGATGTCCGGACCTGCACAACTTGCCACGGCGCCCCTCCAGTAGGAATGACGGCTGAGGATTACGCTAAACTGGCGCCCGATGCCGATAACTATAAGAATAAGCCTAGCGCTGCCGCCTGCGGCGCCTGCCATGATAACATCGATTTTGCCACCGGCAAATCAACCATCGCCGGCAAACGGGACCATCCCGGCGGTCCGCAAGCTAATGATAGCGCCTGCGCAGTTTGTCATGTGGCTGACTCGGGGAAAGAGTTTGACGCCTCGGTGGTCGGTGCCCACACCATCCCGGACAGGTCGAAGCAGCTTAAAGGCATAAACGTTGAGATAGTCCGTGTTACCAGCACCGGTCCCGGGCAGTTCCCCCAGGTAGTCTTCACTGCCAAGGACAACGCCGGAAAGGCACTCTTGCTTTCGGAGATAACATCGCTGGCATTCAATGTGAACGGCCCCACTACTGACTATCAGGGCCCGCCGGTGACGGAGAGCGCAACCCTCTCCAGGGTAGCGATTGGCGCCGACGGTAGCTTCGCGTATACGCTCACTCGGGCCATCTCAGTCAACGCCACCGGTACCTACGCCATAGGTATGGAAGCCCGACGGATGGAAACCATCATTGGAAACGAGGGGGCATCAGCCAATGTGTCCTCAGCTTCTTATAACCCGGTAGCTTACATCCCCGTTACAGATAAAGTAGCTGTCCCCCGGCGGCAGGTTGTCGCCACGGAAAACTGCAACGTCTGCCATAAGAAAATAGCTTTCCACGGAGGCGGACGGCTGAATACCGCCGGGTACTGCGAATTATGTCATAACCCGGCCAACGTGGATGTCCCGCAACTGGTCCCACCCACACTTGGCGGTCCGTTTACCGTACCTCCGCAATCGATTAACTTCCGCTTTATGATTCACCGTATCCATACCGGTGAGGAATTGACACGCGACTTCACTATTTACCGAACCCGGGGCGTCTTCAACTTCAATGAAATCGGTTTCCCCGGTGACCGCACTAACTGCGCCAAGTGTCATGTGGGCAACTCCTATACGTTACCCTTGCCCGAAACTAATGCCAACACTGTGGCGCCGCGCGAGTTTTACTCGCCTCTGGGGCCAGCGGCCTCAGCCTGTTTGGGTTGCCACGACTTAAAGACGGCAGCGATTCACGCCAAGACGATGACAACAGATATCGGTGAGGCCTGCGCTAACTGCCATGGGCGGGGAAAGGATTTTGACGTCCAGAAAGTCCATTAAGTAAAATCTCCTTAAGCATGGTTGGCATAGACAAAGAAGCCTGTCTTAGCGACAGGCTTCTTCTTTATTCGGAGCCTTGGGCTTATAATCGAAAGCAAAATTGGCTTTTATTTGCACCACCGGGTACTAATGCTTTCCGGTGGTCAACAGACTTGGACTCTTCACTCTTCGATAAGGTTAACGGTCAGATAATTGCCAGCTTGTTTGGCTTTGTTATAGATGAGTTTGGCCATGGCGACATCTTCGATAGCCACTCCCGTAGAATCGAAAACAGTGATTGCTTTTTGGTCTTTTCTGCCCGGTTTCTGGCCGATGATGATTTCTCCCAGAGTAGCGTAGATTTCATCAACGCTGAAGAGTCCCTTTGAGACGGGCACATTGATTTCGCCGGCGGCGCTGGCCTGGGTCAAATCATCGACGACTACCATGGCTTCTTTCAAGATAGATGGCTCCAGTTCCTCTTTGCCTTTGGCATCGGCACCAATGGCGTTGATGTGTGTCCCGGGCAGAACCCATTCCTTCTTCAGTACCGGTACCCGTGATGGAGTTACCGTGCAGACGATATCTGATGCTGCCGTCTCGGCCAAGGAGCTCTCCCTGATAGGATACCCAGGGAAGGAATCAATCAATTTAGCCACGGCAGCGCTGGATAAATCGAATACTTTGATTTGTCTGAACTTAAATAACTCCAGGTGCGCCATTAGCTGGGTGTGGGCTTGCTGGCCGGCGCCGATAATACCCAGGGTGTGTGAGTCTGGTCGTGCCAGATATTTAGCGGCAATAGCTGCAGCGGCTCCGGTACGGTAGGCGGTAATTTGGGTGGCATCCATTACCGCTAGAGGGTAGCCTGTGGCCGGGTCATTGTAAATGATGATAGCCATCACCGTCGGCAGACCTTGAGACGGGTTTTGGGGATGGACATTAACCCACTTCACTCCGGCGGCTCCCGGTAATGCTGCCGGCATTGCCCTGAAATCACCTCGCTCTAAAACCAGGTATGCCTTGGGAGGCATCTTGCCGTTGCCCTGAGCCCAGTCTCTAAAAGCATGCTCCACAACTTTTAATGTATCCGGCATGGTGAGTAACCCGCTGATATCTTTACGGTTTAACAAAAGTGTGGGCATAATCGTTTGGCTCCTTCCGGGGTTGGGAGTTTATCTTGAATTTACCGTTTTTAGGCTCTTGCCGTCAAGCTTTGATGGCTTTTGATGGCTATAGTATAAGGTGGAATCTTTGAGATTGCCACGCCTGTGTGCCGTAACGCATTTCGGCGTGCAGGCACGTTGTCCTTCCGCCGAAGGACTCCTCGCAATGACAGAAGGGTATAAAGGGAGTAGGTTAATGACTGCCGCAGAGACTGAGAACATCTCCTTCACTAAAAGGCAACCCAACTAAGAAATTAGTAAAAAGCGCATCTTAACAAATTGACCTGCAAGTTGCCAAGGTTTATAATTGATACTGGTGGGGTAGTAAAAGGTAAAGAGAGGTAGGCAGGCTTGCACGAGTGCTGTGGCATAGTTGGTGTCTATGACCCTGGTGAAGACGTAGCCCGGCTTACCTTTTTTGCTTTATTTGCTCTGCAGCACCGCGGTCAGGAAAGCAGTGGTATCGCCACTGCCGATGGCCAGAAAATTCAACTCTATGCTAACATGGGCTTAGTCTCCCAGGTGTTTAACGAGGAGGCGTTAAGCCATCTCACCGGCGATATTGCCATCGGTCACACCCGCTATTCTACCACAGGTTCCAGCAAGATAATCAATGTCCAACCCATCGTGGTGGGTACGGGGTCAGAGGCTGTTGCCATTGCCCATAATGGTAATATCATTAATGCTGCGCACCTGCATGAAGAACTTTCTGGGCAGGGCTATATCTTCCGTACTTCTACGGATACCGAGGTTATTGCCAATCTGATTCTTTCCTCTACCGAGAAAGACTGGGTAGGCAAGATAAGATACGCGATGCACCGGCTGCAGGGAGCTTATTCCTTAGCCATTATGACGAATGACCGTTTGTTTGGCGTTCGTGACCCTCTCGGTGTGCGCCCTCTGTGCCTGGGGACAATTAATGGAGGGTGGGTCTTAGCCTCGGAAAGTTGTGCCCTCGACCATATCGGCGCTAACTTCATCCGGGAGATTGAACCGGGTGAAATAGTTGCTATCGGTGCCAATGGTGTCGAGAGCTACCGGGAGGAGGTGGGCAAGAGGGCATTATGTATCTTCGAGTATATCTACTTTGCCCGTCCGGATAGTACCATTAACGGACGGTTACTTTATCAAGCGCGGCGGGCTATGGGAATAAGGTTAGCCGAGGAGTATCCCGTAGATGCCGATTTAGTTATGGGTGTGCCTGACTCAGCGACCATCGCCGGTGTCGGCTATTCTCTCCGGTCGGGTATTCCTCTGGCGGAGGGGCTAATTAAGAACCGCTATGTGGGGCGTACCTTTATTCAGCCTGACCAACGTATCAGAGACCTCGGGGTGAAGCTAAAGTTTAATCCGTTGCCGGAGGTACTCAGCGGTAAACGGGTGGTCCTGATTGATGATAGTATTGTACGCGGGACGACTACTCCTCAAGTAATAAAGCTGCTGAGAAAAGCGGGGGCTAAAGAGGTTCATATGCGTGTCTGTGCCCCGCCCATCCGCTTTCCCTGTTTTTTAGGCGTGGATATGGCTACCCAGTGGGAGCTAATCGCAGCTCAGAAGAGTATACCTGAGATTAAGGACTTTATCGGTGCTGATTCACTGGGCTATCTGAGTATCGATGGCTTGATTAAGGCGGTGGGTTTGCCCAGGGAAATTTTCTGTATGGCTTGTTTCACCGGTAATTACCCCATACCGGTACAGATTGAGATGGATAAACTGGCACTCGAATCCAAGCTCGACTGATTTTACGGTTTCGCAGTTTCTAATCCAGTAGCCCCTATTGTCTTTTTATTCATTCTTGATGGGGATAGTGTTTTAGTGAAGGAGATGTCCTCTCTAAGATAGTTATTAATCTATCCCCCTGACCCCCTTCCCTTTTAAGGGAAGGGGGGAGTAGAAGTAAGAGAGGGGGCGGTGCCCCCTCTCTAAAATCTCTTTCCCCTCTCCTTTCAAGGAGAGGGGATTAAAGGGGTGAGGTTAAAAACAGCCAAGATTAAGTAGACCCTCTATTGTAATTAACTAGCTAAAGTAGTAGTATTTTTGTTAAAAATGGGAAGGAGATTGAAAAATGAGTAACCGACTGAAGGGTAAGGTGGCGGTAGTTACTGGCTCGGGGCAAGGGATTGGGCGGGGTATTGCTCTGGGTCTGGCTAAAGAAGGGGCCAAGGTAGTCACCAACAACCGCCGCCCGGGTTCCACCGGCCTGACTATTTACGGTGAGGATTTTGCCAAAAAGCTGAATGCCGAGGAGAAAGAACACGCCCGCCAGCTTAGCGGTGATGCTGAGACCGTTGCCAAAGAGATTAGAGATATGGGTGGTGAGGCGGGGGGGTTTTTTGGTGATGTCGGTGACTTTAATACAGCGGGTAAGTTGATACAGACGGCGGTGGACAAGTTCAGTAAGGTAGATATCCTGGTCAACAATGCCGGTACCTTTAGGCGGGGCTTCGTCTGGACAATATCGGAAGAAGACTGGGACTACGTCGTTCGGAGCAAGCTGAAGGGCACTTTTAACTGCATACATCATGCCTCTTCCCTGATGAAAGCGCAGAAGTGGGGACGAATCATCAACTGTACTTCGGCTGCCTGGCTGGGTAATGTGGAACATCCTAATTACAGTGCGGCCAATGCCGGGGTGGTCGGGCTGACCAGGTCGGTGGCCAGGGAGCTATTCAAATACGGCGTGACCTGTAATGCCTATGCGCCGACGGCGATGTCACGGGGTCATGTGAGCCTGACTGCGCGCATTAGAATGATGGCTGATGCCGGCACCCCGATTATGCCTGCGGAGAGGGTAGCCGAAATGGAAGAAATGCACGGTCCGCCTGAGGGTATGGCTCCCCTTATTGCCTATTTAGCCACCGATGAGGCGGCGAAGGTCAGCGGGACGATATTTCACGCGGCGGGCAACGGCCTTTATGGTATTTACTCTGAGCCGATAGAAACGCAGGTCATCAAGAAAAAGACGGGGTTGTGGACGGTGGACGAACTGGTAAAAGAGATGCCCAAAACGCTTTTGAAGGGATACAAGAGCCCGGCTGCTTTCCAGGGTGTTGGTTAGTGCCGGTCAAACACTTTACATAATCTGAAGCAGGAGATTGAAAAATGAGCAGCCGACTGAAGGGTAAGGTGGCGGTGGTTACCGGCTCGGGGCAGGGAGTTGGTAAAGCTATCGCTCTTGGTCTGGCTAAAGAAGGGGCTAAGGTGGTCACTAACAACCGCCGGAAAGGCTCCACCGGTTTGAGCATTTACGGCGAGGAGTTTGCCAAGAAACTGAGCGCTGAGGAGAAAGAACATGCGCGTCAGCTCAGTGGTGATGCTGAGACCGTCGCCAGAGAGATTAGAGATATGGGCGGTGAGGCGGTGGGGTTCTTTGGTGATGTCGGTGACTTTAAGATAGCCGGTAAGTTAATACAAACGGCGGTGGACAAGTTCGGCAAGGTTGATATTCTGGTGAACAATGCCGGTACATTTAGCCGTGGTTTCGTCTGGGAGCTATCCGAAGAAGCCTGGGACTATGTTATCCGGGCCAAACTGAAGGGCGCTTTTAACTGTATCCATCATGCCTCTCCATTGATGAAGGGGCAGAAGTGGGGGCGAATCATCAACTGTACTGCAGGTGCCTGGCTGGGTGCTGTAGAGCATCCTAATTACAGTGCGGCCAATGCCGGGGTGGTCGGGTTGACCAGGTCGGTGGCCAGGGAGCTATATAAATACGGCGTGACCTGTAATGCCTATTCTCCGTTGGCGTTAACGCGGGGCACGATTAGTTTGTCAGCTCGGGCCAAGATAATGGCTGAAGCCGGGATAGCGATTAGCGCTGGTGACAGGCCGGTGGGCAGGGTGAGCGTACAGGCACCTCCGGAGGGATTGGCTCCACTCATCGTCTATCTGGCCACTGATGAGGCGGCGAAGGTCAGCGGAACGGTGTTTAAGGTTGTCGGCAGTGAGTATGCCATTTATTCAGAGCCGGAAGAGAAGCAAGTTATCCAGAAAAAGACCGGGTTGTGGACAGTGGACGAGCTGGTAAAAGAGATGCCCAAAACGCTCTTGAAGGGATATAAGAGTGCGGCTGCCGGGTAAGATTCGGTCCTAGCTTTTAGCTTGCTGTGTCAGCCATTGGTCACGGCGTATTTCCATAAATACGAATTTGAATCTGGACTTAACCAAGTGGTCGGATGGGATGAAGCCGCATTTTTGGAAACACTTCTGTGCTCTGTCATTTGTTTTCAGCGTCTTCAAGTAGATTCGGGAAAGCTTTGTCTGGCGGAAGATATAATCGACCATAGTAGTTACGGTATCAGTGCCGTAGCCCTTGTCCCAGTAGTTGCGGTCGCCAATCATAATACCCAGTTCAGCTTCGCCTTTGCTTTCATTAATGTTATAGTAGGAACAGT
Source organism: Chloroflexota bacterium (assembly GCA_016193545.1). GTDB lineage: Bacteria > Chloroflexota > Dehalococcoidia > Dehalococcoidales > UBA2162 > JACPSA01. The sequence goes on along the minus strand of JACPSA010000051.1, from coordinate 2,322 downwards.
TGCCGATATGCTTACCGTCCAGGGTATCTACGGCAAACTGGCGGCTGGTCTTAAGGAAATGGTTTAGTTCATCAGCATAATCCGACAGGTATTGGGAGAAAGGAGACGTTACTGGCGGAGCCGCATCCAGGTGAGCCAATTCGTGGTCGGCTTCCCAAGTGTAGTCGTCCTTGGCGTCAGCCAATCTTTTTTCACGGAGTATCACCTTGTTACCGGTAATCATACTTTATATCAGGTGCTTCAGGGTCAAATAGACGAGGAATATTCTCTCCTGCCAATGCCTCCAGTTCATTCAGGGCTTGCTCGGCTGTCTGGTGAATGGCTTCACTGGTGTCATCGAGACAAAGTTCCAGGCATTCTTTAGCCTGAGTGCCGCCTATCTTGCCCAATGCCTGGATAGCCGCCATCCGGACATCGATATCGGGGTTGCTGACGAGGTTGATGAGATGGGGTACAGCGGCTTCTTCTCCCAGTTCACCACAGGCTCCTGCGGCTTCGTAACACACTTCAGCGTTATCGCTGGCTAACTCCTTTATTAGTATCGATAGCCAGTCAGGACTACAATTCTTCCCCATAGCGTAGATAGCGCTAATCTTAAGGCCATGATTTTGGCTTCGATAGGCTTCCATGATGGCTGTCTTCACTTCGGGAAGGCTCAGCGGGGCAACTGCCTCCAGAGCACGGTGTTTGAGTTCTACCGGATTGTCTGGCTGGTTAACTACGGCCAGCAAGGCTTCCTGTATCTGCGATAAGTAGCAGTCGCGTAGTTTTTTGTGCTCGGCGAGCAGAGCGAATTTGCCCAGTCCTATCGCCGCCGCTACCCGGACTTTCTCGGAACTTCCTTGCTCCAGCAGATTAATTAAAGGGCTAATCAGAGATGGCTCCTCGTTTTCCCATAAACCTTCAATCGCCTTAGTCTGTACCTCATCGTCCGCGTCTTTTAGGCAATATTTGAGAATACAGTCGAAGTTGAGTTCCAGGTTATCCTCAGCGAGTTCAATCAGCCGGTAGATAATCTGGCGCCGCCGTTTTACCTCGATTGACGGCCATGACTGCTTGAAGTGTTCCATCTCGGCTGAGGTCAAATTGGATAGCTCAGCCAGCCCTGAATTGAGTATCGGCTGGTCATAGTTAGCTAGTTCAGCGATGGTCTTTTCGATAGGTGATGGCATAGCGGTCTCCCGGAGTTACTCCTCTTCTTCGTCTTCCTCATCCTCCTCTGGATTTTGTTCCCAGATAGGTTCGGTAAAGAAATCAATATAATCCCCCATAGCTTCGGCGGCTAACTGCTTCATTCTTATTTTGGTCTCATCAGCGAGCTGTGACAACTCAAGGGTATCGATTTCAATATCCAGCATTTTGGTAAGGACTTCGAGTATCGCCAGTGCTGCCATCGGGTTCTGTATTCGGGTAGCATACATGGGCACTTCGCCCAGCAGGCAAATACCCTGAACACCCCTCTCTTTAGCCACGCCCAGCAGTAATCCGTTCAACCCGGCAATCTGAAGGTTGCCTCTCCGGGCCAAATCGTACTTTCTTAGCTCATCGGTCAATCGCTGGTTGCTGGCTACTCCCCAGACCTGAGGCTGCTCGGTATGATGGATGCGGGTGAGAGCCGCCGCGCAGGTATAGATTCTCTTGACCTGGAGGCTTAATGCCGTATCGACGATACAATTAGCCAACTCATAACCCTTGGTGGCTGGTTGGTCATCACCAATGAACAATATCGTATCGTCCTTCCCCTTTTTGTTCTTGCGGTAGTAAAACTTGCTCTGCGGGAATTGTGGCGACTCAACCACGTTATCTTTAACCACTACCCCGATGGGGTCGAAGAAGTGGGAAGCCTCGATTTCTCCCAGTTCCTTGAACTCAAGCTTATTTTTCAGATAGCCGGCGAGTATCATCGATACGTTGCCGACACCGGGCCAGGCCGCCACCAGGTTCGGCGAATTGAGTTTGGGATGTGCCGAGAACTTAACTAAATCGCTCATTTTGTTATTTCGTCGCTACTGAGACACCGGGGAAGTAGACGGGTGGGGTATTAAGAAAACCGTCCACCCACTTAGATTCTTTGCCTATAGCCGCAATCTTTTTAAAAAGCTGGTAAATGTTCCCGGAAACCATGGTATCTTTAACCCTACCTACTATTTTACCATTTTCTATCTTGTAACCTAAAAGGACATTGCCGCTGAAATCGCCGCCCAGGATATTGCCCTGAGTGGCACCCATAAGCTGGTCAACGACTAGCCCTTCCCTGATGTCCCTGACCATTTCAGCAAAGGTGGTATTGCCGGGGTCAATGATAAAAGTGCTGGGTGAAGG
>JACPSA010000050.1 GCA_016193545.1 Chloroflexota bacterium | reverse complement strand
TTAGTGTTCCACATCATACTCTGGGGCTCAGGTTGCAGGTTTCCGCTATACCTGTCTATGATGATTTCAAAGGCTCCTTTTTCTATACTCGGCTCAATTAGTGACCGGTAAAAATTGTGGGCGTCTTCTTCGAACTCATCGATTTTAAGGTCCGGGTTGTTCAGGGATAGCAGGTAATTGCCAGCTATAGTCTTAGCTTTGTCAGGAGAGAGCGGAGTAGGAACATCAGAGTAATAGCCCGCTGTACCACCCATCATCGGCATACCACCCATCGTGCCTCCCCCCATCATACCGCCCGGTCCCATCATGCCACCTCCCTGGCCGCCACCCATCATACCACCACCGCCAGACGGTCCCCGGACTGGAGCACAGGCGATTGTACCCAGCAGGACTGCCAGTACCACAGCTATGACCAGTCGATATATCCGTACCATCGGTAATCTCCTTGAATTGACCTTTCAGGTCAGGTCCTTTTTCTTCTGCTCGTACTCCACTTTGTTTATCTCGCCCCAGGCGTACCGCTTCTTCAGTATCTCAAGAGCGGACTCAGTATGGGTATGAGCTTGTTCGGATTCCGAAGCATGGTTCATGTCATGGTTCATGCCACAACACATCATAAGCTTACCTCCTTGAATTCTTTATATTAAATCCTTCTTTCTTTCTTCGAATTCCTCTTTGTTTATTTCGCCCCGTGCATATCGCTTCTTCAGTATTTCCAGTGCTGAGTCGGGACGGCTTACAGAATCGTAACTGCCTAACTGACCCGTCCCGCGCGCTGCGGCAGCCACCGCCCAGATAATAACTCCCAGCAGAACTATCCAGAAAATCGGCATCAGCCACATCGTTCCGTAACCTCCCATCATTCCGGGCCCCATCATTCCATAGCCATAACCCTGCCCTCCCGAAACCGCACCTATAACAGTGGGCACGATGACAAGGACAGCCAAGACAATGCCCCCGATAATCAATGCTATCTTAACATTTTTATCCATAACCTCCTCCTTTATATATAAGTTTGTTATAGAGTTCTTGCTCTCTATCTTCAGAATACTAGGAGAATGTGAAGAAGGTATGAAGAGGGGATGGGGTTTTTATGAACTTTCTCCTTTCACGATGGGAAACCAACTTACATCAACTCTATTGCTCTAAATGGGCAGGCGATGATGCATTTGGCGCAGTTCTGACAGGCGTACGGGCTGGGCATCGGTAACTCATAAGGTGCATCCTGTTTAAGTAGCTGGTGAGGACATGCCAGTACTGCAGCACATATACCGGTATCGCAGTGTTCAGGGTGACACTTGTTATAGTTTACCACAGCCATCTTTTTGGACACGAATATTTCCCTTCCGGCTCTAGCGTAGCTAGCTCCGTCAAGTACTCAACCAAAAGTGACTACTTTGTCCGAATCGGCAATCATCTTCACTAATTGAGACATGGTAGAGATAGGGCAGACACCGGCTTCCTGATGTCGTTGTTGTAAACAGGTGCCACAGGTTAAAAGATTACCGCCGCTATTTAGGAACCTTTTCAGGGTTCCAGCAATATCGAATGTCTTGTTCTTGATAGTCTCCATCTCCACACCACTGCCGAGAAGGAACATAGTGGTCTCATGGCCGCCAGCTATCGCCTCGTTGCCCAGGCGTAAAGCGTTCCAGGATGTCTCAGGGTCATTGGTGTTCAAGATAATGCCAAGTCTCACTATTCAACCTTCAGCACAGTATTCAAACGGACACTTTCTGTGAGAGCAAAGACGGCCGGGCATCTCTCGGAGGCGAGTTTTTCCACCTCCTCCAGCTTTTCCCTGGGAGTATCGCTTTTGACATGTAAAGCGATGCGTATCTCTTCCATCACTGGTTCAATTGATAACCCAAAAACGCGCGAAAAGTTCAGATTGCCCTCCAGTTTGGCACTAAGCTTGTTCAGCTTGATTCCCATCTGGCTGGCTATGGCGGCAAAGGTGGCAGTGTAGCAGGCGACAAGACCGAAGAAGCAGTAATGCAGTGGGCCGGGCCTGGTGCCGCCACCGCCAAGGTTTTTCGGCTGGTCGGATTCAAAGACTACCTTGCCACCCTCAAAGCCTACCTCAGCCCGGAACTGGGGGGCCCCTTCTTCGAAACGCCATTCCCCTTCGATTTTCTGGGTACGCTTAAGCTTGGATTTATCGGCCTCTGCCTCCCTGGCAACCTGCTCCAGCATGCCCACATTGACATTATTTAGGACTGCCATTGGTATCCCCCTCTTAGTTTGTTTTGCCTTGAATCAGCGCCGCATCCTGCCTGATTTGCTCAAACAATATTTCACGCAGCAAATCAAAGGCCTCGAGGAGTCGGGAGTCGGCTATCCGGTAGTAGGCTGCATTGCCTTCCTTCCTTGAGGTAAGGATGTGGCGCTCTTTCATCATGGTCAGGTGCTGGGATAGATTGGCTGGGGATAGCCTGAGTCGTTCCCCAAGCTCGCCGGCACCCATTTCTTTGTCCCGGAGGGTATTGATGAGTTCCAGCCGTTTAGGATGAGATAATACCTTACACATTTCAGCATGGTAGGAATAAAGCTGGTCTTCCATGATAACAAGCACCTCCCAGATAAGTAAGTTATTTTGAATTTGCGAAATATCTAAATTTCTATATATACATATACCATAAAAATCTTAATCTGTCAACACCTTGCTCAGCTTTCTTGATATAGAATCTGATATCGCGTAGTCATGAAATTATTACCTTATTGTTTTTCGTGATATGATATACTGGAAGGCATAAAAACGTTGACTAATTCTAAAAAACAGGTTTTTTGGGGGCTAAGGAGGCTGATTTGAAAGGTAAGGACCTGCTTTCAATATCTGACCTCAGTAGTGAAGATGTTTTCTCACTGATTTCAGACGCCGTCGACGCCAAAGCTGGAGGTTGGCTTTCTTCACTTGACCGGAAAGTATTAGCCCTTCTCTTTGAGAAACCATCATTGAGGACACGGGTTAGCTTTGAGGTTGCCATGCATGAGCTAGGTGGGCAGGCCATTTACCTGTCTCCGGCTGAGGTTGGGTTGGGTGAGCGGGAATCGGTCCCGGATGTGGCCCGGGTATTGGGGCGCTATGTCGATGCTATTGCCGCTCGCACCTTTTCTCACCAGACTCTGGAGGTTCTGGCTAGCAATTCCGGTGTGCCGGTGATAAATGCTCTATCTGATTTGGAACATCCGTGCCAGGCGTTGGCTGACCTGCTGACTATTTATGAGAAAAAGGGAGAGTTAACCGGATTGACCTTGGCCTATGTCGGCGATGGTAATAATGTAGCTAACAGTTTGCTGCTGGCAGCTACGCTTACCGGGGTGAATTTCCGGATTGCCTCCCCGGCTGGTTATATTGTTCAGGAGAAGATATTAAATCTGGCTCAGGAATATGCTGCGGATTGTGGTGCTGAGATATTTTGTACTGAAGAGCCGCGGCTGGCGGTCAGCGGGGCTGATATCGTTTATACTGATGTCTGGACGAGCATGGGACAGGAAGCCGAAACTGAGAAACGGCGTCAGGTGTTTGCTAATTATCAGGTGAATAGTGAACTCCTTTCCTTAGCCAGAGAGGATGCCATACTGATGCACCCCTTGCCGGCTCACCGTGGTGAAGAGGTGAGTTCAGATGTTCTGGACAGCGCGCAATCGGTGGTGTTTGACCAGGCTGAAAACAGGCTGCATTTACAGAAGGTGCTGCTGGCACAGGTGCTGGGTGGTTTGGCCAGGCCGGCTGCTGCTTATCGGTAACAACCTTACCCCCTTAATCCCCTCGACTCGATAAATGTGTTCGATGTTTCAAAAGAGGAGTAGAAGTAAGAAAGAAGGGACGAATCCCATTTCAGGAAATACTCTTTTGAGTAGTAAAGAAAAGTTGAAGCGAGGCGAAGCCTTTCTTACATAACTAAATCCTCCCCCCTTCATAAGGAGAGAGGGATACAGGGTGAGGAGTTGATAAAAACTCAATATAAAGGGCTTTTAGAGGTAACTGTGGGAATGCCTGTTGTCGCTATCATTGGTCGGCAGAATGTGGGTAAGTCTACCCTATTAAACCGGCTGGCGGGTAAGCGGATAGCTATTACTGAGGATTTGCCGGGCACAACCCGTGACCGTATACTGGCTACCGTCTCCTGGCAGGGGGTTGAATTTACTATGGTTGATACCGGAGGACTGGAGCTAAAGCCAGAGTCGACTGTCGCCCAGGGGGTTAAGGAACAGGTAGAGGTGGCTATCACTGAGGCTGATGCTATTATCTTTCTGGTGGATGTCACGCAGGGGATAACGCCCCTCGACCTGGAGATAGCTGATATGCTTCGTCAGGTAGGTAAGCCGTTATTACTGGTGGCTAATAAGGCAGATAATATTAAATTAGACACTGAGGCGGTAGTGTTCTATGAGTTAGCTCTGGGTGAGCCGCTGGCAGTTTCAGCCTATCATGGTCGGGGTACTGCCGAGCTACTGGATAGAATAGTCGCTCTGGTACCGGTGCCATCACCGGTTGAATCCAGGACGGAGGTTATGAAGGTGGCAATCGTCGGCCGGCCTAATGTCGGTAAATCGATGCTTTTGAATGCGCTTCTGGGTGAGGAGCGGGCTATTGTTGATGCTGTGCCGGGGACTACCCGTGATGCCTTGGATACCTTGCTTGACTTTCAGGGGCAAAATGTGTTACTTATTGATACCGCTGGTATTAGACGGCGGGGGCGGTTGGAAAGTGGGGTGGAGAAGTATAGCGTCCTCCGAGCCATGCGTGCTATTGAGGGGGCTGATATCGCCTTACTGGTGGTCGATGCCGCTGAGCAATTTACGGCTCAGGATATGCATGTTGGCGGCTATATTTACCAGATGGCTAAAGGAGTGGTGCTGATAGTTAATAAGTGGGACCTGGTTGCTGATAAAAACCTGACTGAATGGAACCAACAGGTCAGGAGCCAATTCAAGTTTATGCCGTATGCTCCGGTACTATATATTTCGGCCAAATTCGGGCAGGGGGTAGATAAGATTATGCCCCAGGTAAGCCAGGTTTATCAAGAGAGGCTCAAGCGATT
>JACPSA010000049.1 GCA_016193545.1 Chloroflexota bacterium | reverse complement strand
ACCAAGGAAAGGTTCCTCCAAGCTCATATGATGGAGCGAACTGCCTCAACATTAAAACGATTTGGCACAAAGAAAATAATCAGTGGGTATGATGATGAAGGAAGGCGTGTCCCATCACAGATGAGTGATGAAGATTCCCCAGGCGTATGGGGAGATGATGTATGGGATATACCTAGAATCCCCCCAATTAAACAACGATATGAAACACAAAAACCGCCAGCGTTACTGGAACGCATAATCAATTCAGCTAGTCGTGAGGGAGAAATCGTACTTGACCCATTTGCTGGATGCGGTACTGCTATTGTTGAGGCATATCGGTCAAATAGAAAATGGGTAGGCATTGACATTACCTACTGGGCAATCCACACGATTATTGATTATATGACAGATGAATTTGGTTCTATTGATATTCCGGTACATGGCAGACCTACGATAATTGATGAAGCTGTCCACCTTGCAAAAATGGATACCGCCAAATTTGAACAATGGGCTGTGCTATTGGTCAATGCAACTCCAACTGGAGGTAAGCCAGTAGATGGTGAGATTGCCTTTGTGGATGACGATTCTTTACAACGTAAACGTGCCGTTGTCGAAGTCACAAGCGGTAAATCAAACAAGAAGCATTTTGATGCATTCATGAATCATGCTAAGAATGCAGACATCGGATTGTATATAGTCTTACATAAACCAACAAGAGGAATAACTGCTGATGCAAAAATGGCAGGGGATTATTATTCTTCAGGTTGGCAACGAAGCTATCCTAAAATACAGATTTTAGAAATTGATGACTTACTACACGGCAAAAAACCATCGTTGCCACTACCATATAAGAAACGAGGAAAGAGTACATCTTTAGATTCCCTACTTGATGTCAAGGGATAATTACCTAAAAAATGAAAGTTTCACTCAACTGGCTTAAAGAATATGTGGACATTGCCCTGCCGGCGGCTGAATTAGCCAGAGTGCTGACGCTGGCTGGCTTCGAGGTTAAGGAGACGGAGACAACCGGCGGCAACTGGGAGAATATCGTTATTGGTCAAATCAGGGCCATTAACCCTCACCCCAATGCTGACCGCCTAACCTTGCCTACCGTAGACTTGGGTACTGAACAGGCGACTGTTGTCTGCGGCGCGCCGAATCTGAGAATCGGGGACAAGATAGCTTTTGCACGTGTCGGCGCTCACCTTATCGATGGGCATAGCGGTCAGGCAATCGTCTTGAAATCGGCTAAAATCCGTGGCATCGTCTCCAGCGGTATGGTCTGTTCGGAAAGGGAACTGGGTATCTCGGACAGGCATGAGGGAATCATGGTCTTGCCCGATGATGCGCCCGTTGGCATGCCGCTTTCCGATTATCTGGGTGACGTCATTTTTAATCTGGAAATAACGCCCAATCGTCCTGATTGCCTGTCGGTGATTGGCATTGCCCGGGAAATTGCCGCCCTGACCGGACAAACTCCGCATATTGCCGAGGTTAACTATGAAGAGGCGGCTACCTCCATAGACCGGCAAATAGCCGTGGAAATCCTGGCTCCTGATTTATGCCCGCGGTATTGTGCCACTCTCATTACCGGAGTGAAAGTGGCTGACTCTCCGGAGTGGCTGCAACGGCGTTTGCTGGCCTGTGGTCTACGCCCGATAAACAATATTGTTGATGTTACCAACTATGTGATGCTGGAGTATGGGCAACCTTCGCATTCGTTCGATTACGACCGCATCAGAGGCAAAAAAATTACTGTGCGCCTGGCGAATAACGGGGAAAGTATCATTACTTTGGATGGCGTAGAGCGGACCCTTGCCGGTGATATGCTGGTGGTGGCTGATGCCGAGCGGCCGGTAGCTTTAGCCGGGATTATGGGTGGCGCCAATAGTGAAATAACTCCGGAGACCACCTCCGTATTGCTGGAAGCGGCTAGCTGGAATCCGGCTAACATCCATTATACCGGCCGGAAATTGAATTTGCCCAGTGAAGCCTGTATGCGTTTTGAAAGGGGTATTCGTGCTGACCTGGCATTACCGGCACTGAGACGGTCGACGCAATTGATTGTGCAATTAAGCGGCGGTAAAGCCGCCCGGGGCCTGGTTGATGTTTATCCCGGTAAACGGCAGCAGGAGCCTATTATGTTGCCTGTCGGCGAGGTGAAGCGGCAGCTGGGAGTTGATTTCAGTCTGGAACAGATAGTGGCTACCCTGAGTTCTCTCGGCTTTGGATGTAAGCCGGGTAGTTCAGCCGCGGAGGTCATGGTGACGGTTCCTTACTGGCGGAGCGATATCCGCCTGGTAGTCGACCTTGTCGAGGAGATAGCCCGTATCCGCGGTTATGACACTATCCCAACAACTATGCTCAGCCAGCCGATACCGCGACAAAACCCTGAGCCTATTATCAGGCTGAAGCGTGAATTAAGGAATCGCCTTAGCGGCTATGGTTTTCAGGAGCTAGTCACCTATTCATTGACCAGCCTGGAAATGCTGACCAGGCTGCTACCCGAAGCCCATTCTTTTGAGCCGATGCCTCTGCGTGTGGCTAATCCGATGTCTGCCGAGCTGGAATACCTGCGTCCTAACCTGCGGGCTAACCTTTTGGCTGCACTTGCCCTTAACCGGCGGCATGAAGATGGCGCTATCAAGCTTTTCGAACTGGGCAGGGTCTACCACCCGCGTTCGGGGGACCTGCCTCTTGAGCCTGAGACACTATGTGGTCTGCTCAGCGGGGCTAAAATCAGGAATTCGTGGCAGGGTGGAGATAAAGCAGTCGACTTCTTTGAGACCAAGGGTGTGGTCGAGGGCTTGCTCCAGCAGCTAGGTGTGACTGCCAGCTTTGAATCGGGTTCGGACGAGGGCTTGCACGCGGCGAAACAGGCGGCAATAGTCATCAGAGATAGCCGGGTAGGGGTAGTTGGTGAGTTGCATCCCAAGGTACTGGAAAACTTTGAAATCAGCGAAGCCGCCTATCTTTTTGAAATCGATTTAGCGACTCTGTTGCCCTTCACCATCGACCCTAAAATCTTCCAGCCGATACCGCGTTTTCCGGCCATCGTCCGGGATATGGCGCTGGTAGTCGATGCTGATGTGATTCATCAGAAAGTCGTTGATGTTATTCAGGGCTTTCCTCTGGTAGCCGGGGTGACTATCTTTGATGTCTATTCCGGTGACCAGATTCCCCAGGGCAAGAAGTCCCTGGCTTACCGGATGACCTTTCAATCGCCGACTCATACCCTGACGGATGAGGAGGCCGATAAGATTCAGCAGCAAATCCTGGGTAAGCTGTCTGGTGACCTCGGCGCTGCACTGCGCGGCTAGTATCTTCCCAATGAGCCGGAACGTATAAGAAACCCTGCCCGCCTTTGCTTTTAATAAAACAAAAACGTATCCGGTGTTTGGCATTAATTGGGGAATAAGCGACAACGTAGAGGATGGCCAAAGATATGCTCGATGATAATAACACCGTTGCCCCGGCTCCTATCAAGAAATTTCTGGCATGGTACTCAGAGGCGCAAACTGGTAAAAGGGGCAAGAGCTCCAGAAGCTATCTGATATCATCAGGTTTTGGACTGCTCAGAAAAACGCTTTCAGTCACTCTTCCCTGGCTAAATCTGTTCAGGCCCGATATTGCCACGCTCGCCACTGTGACTCCTGATGGTAAGCCCTCAGCCAGGTCGATTCTGTTCAAAGGACTTGTCGATGGTGGGTTTTCTTTCTATACGGATTACGAAAGCGATAAAGGGAAAGAACTTGCTTTGAATCCATCAGCCGTAATGCTTTTTTGCTGGAGTGTTCCCCCTCGACAGGTGAGAATAGATGGAAAAGTTCAGAAACTCTCGCGTGAAGCGGCGAAGCTCTATTGGGAATCACGCACAAGGGCAAACCAGGTGGCGTTCGTCGCCGTCAGGCAAAGCAGCATTCTCAGTAGCCGGGAAGAATTCATCGAAAAAGCACGCCAGGTTGAGCAGATTTACCGGGGCAAACCTATCCCTTGCCCTGATTCCTGGGGAGGGTACAGCCTGGTGCCAGAAATGATAGAATTCTGGGAGGGCAGGGTTGACTGGCTTCATGACCGGGAAAAGTATATTTTGAATAATGAAGGCTGGGCCAGGATTAAACTTGGACCCTAATGTCTTGTCATGGTACTTACTGAGCTAATTACTACTTCAGCACACATCGTTGCCTACCAACGACCTCATCCCCTTTATCCCCTTCTCCTGAACAGAGCTTTGTATTAAAAGTCGTCATTCCCGTGAAAACGGGAATCCAATTGGTATAATTAGCACGCTTTCTGGATTCCCCCTTCAGTTGAAGAACGTGGGAATAACAAAAAGACTTAAAAACGGCACTTATGATACAAGCCCCCTGAACAGGAGAAGGGGAAGAGATTATAGAGAGGGGGCGTAGCCCCCTCTCTTACTTAACTCCCCCCTTCCCAATGGGAAGGGGGGTTGGGGGGATGGGCCTTCGACTGAATATCGCCAGTGAATCAGGTATGTTACCCACTTCTCAAAATTAGAGTAGTAGCCTAGTTACCTGACATGACTTAGGTACAGAGAATCGGGCAGATAAACTATTTCTTAATAAGTTCCTTGAGTGTGGTAACTATCTTGGGCAGTGGCACCAGTTGAGATTCTTTTTCCGGGCGTCTTTTTATCTCGACGCTGTTCTTCTCCAGGATGCGGGGACTAACAGTAACCCGTAGCGGGATTCCCAGCAGGTCGGCATCATTGAACTTGACCCCCGGGGACTCATTGCGGTCGTCAAAGAGTACCTCTAAACCCTGTGCCGTAAGGTCGGCGTAAAGCTTTTCGGCAACTTCTGAAACCTTGGAACCTTCACGATACAGAGGGCAGAGATAGATATGATAGGGGGCGATAGCTACCGGCCAGACAATGCCTTTAACATCATGGTTCTGCTCGATGGCGGCGGCGAGTAACCTGCCCAAACCGATACCGTAGCAACCCATGATAATGGGACGGGAAACGCCATTCTGGTCGATAAAATTAGCACCGAGTTTCTGGCTGATGAAAGTACCCAGTTTGAAGGTGTGGGCAGCGGGGGCAGCCATCACCGGCGCGGGCGCGGGCGATATCAGTGATGATGTCGACTTTAAAATCTCTGGGGTAGTTGACATTTTTCAGGTGGGTTCCCGGTTTGTTGGCGCCGGCCACCAGGTTGCTGGCGGTCGTTATCGAGTCGTCGGCGACGACCTTGATGCCGCTGAGTCCTACCGGAGAAGCCGCACCGGCGACGATGCCAGCTTCTTTTACCTCAGCTTCAGCAGCCATGCGTAGCTCGGAACTGCTCAGAGCTTTTTTCAGCTTGATTTCGTTCACCTCGTAGTCGCCCCGGATGACGACAAAGATTAGTTTGCTATCAGCCATGTAGAACACCGCTTTTAGAGTGCGGTTTTGCGGTATTTTCAAAAAGTTTGATACCTCTTCGATGGTGGCCATGCCCGGTGTTGCCACCTCTGCCAGTGGCTGCGGCTCACCGCCGTCGATTTTGTCCTTGATGCTCTGTGCCTTGTCAGCGTTGGCGGTATATTGACAATTAGAGCAGTGGATAATTTCGTCTTCACCGCTTTCGGTGATGAGGGTGAATTCGTGGGAGTCCTTGCCGCCGATGGCACCGCTATCGGCTTCGACCATCAGCGTCGGCAGGCCGCAGCGTTGATAGATATTACGGTATGCCTGGAGCATCTTATTGTAGCTCTGGTCCAGTCCCTCTTCATCGGCATCGAAGCTGTAAAGGTCCTTCATGATGAACTCGCGCACTCGAATCAGTCCACCTCTGGGACGAGGCTCATCGCGAAACTTGGTCTGGATTTGATAGAGCAGCAGAGGCAGGTCGCGGTAGCTCTGGACATTGTATCTGACCAGTTCGGTAATGACCTCTTCGTGGGTTGGTCCCAGTCCCAGGGCAAGCTGGCGCTCCCGGCGGTCGGTGAGGGTGAACAGTGATTGGCCAAAAGTGCCATGTCGACCGGTTTGCTGCCACAGCTCCAGGGGCTGGAGGGTGGGTAGCATCAGCTCCTGTCCGCCGGCTTTGTCCATCTCCTCCCGGATGATATTCTCGATTTTTCTTAGCGCTTTCCATGCTAATGGCAGGTAGGAATAAACCCCGGCGGTTATCTGGCGTATCATGCCGGCTCTCAATAGTAGCTGGTGGCTGATAGTATCCGCCTCGGCGGGCAGCTCTCGCTGGGTCTTACCAAACAGTTTTGATATACGCACTCTTTACTCCGTCAGTTTTGCTTATCTATCTTACACTTTTTCTATGTGTCATTGCGAGACCCATTGCGAGACCATTCGCCGCAGGCGGAGGCGAAGCAATCCGTTTCCCTTGAAGCATGTCTCAAAGCTCATCATACAGGTCTCGCCATTGATGGTTCATTGATTCCACAAGCCGATTCTTTCTTGCTCTGGAGCCGCCTTTCAAGCGCTTCTCTCTGAGTATAGCGTTCTCCGGGTCATTGAACATTTCATAATATACCAGTTTGTCTATGCCATATTTCTCGGGGAATCCTTTAACTAGCTTTTGTTTATGTTCGTAAACCCTTCTTTTCAGGTCGTTGGTTACTCCGATGTACAGAGCCACATTTGTCCTATTCGCCAGAATGTACACATAATATTGACCGTCAGGCATCGTATCTCCGAAATGTCATTGCGAGCGAAGCGAAGCAATCCGTGAATTCCGCTGGTAAGACGGATTGCTTCGTCGCTGTGCTCCTCGCAATGACAGGGTAAACACGTTATCCAATCTAGTTTTCTAAAATACTACCTTTCGTCTATTCAATACCCCATACTCCCGTGTCCCCCTTCCCAAGGGGGAGTGGGAGGTTTATGCAAGAGAGGCTTTGCCTCTCTTGGACTCACCTTCGCTTTTCTGCCACAAGTAGCGCCTTTATTCCTTTCTCTATGGCTTCATGTAAAAGCTCAATTCGTCGGCGTATTTTATATGTACTCGCAGTCTTCTGACTTTCGTTTAAGCCCCTTAGCCTAACTAACTCAGCGAATCGGGCAATATCTGTAGGCAAAAGTACGGCGTTGTGTAATAATTCTTCGTGGCAGTCGTAACAGAACACGCCAAATTTACCCTCCACCTCCGCCCACGGGCAGTTCTTAAAATGGGTTTACGTGGTGGTTTGCCCTTGCGGGTTGCTGAACGGCCAAAGAGACGCTCAGCAATATAATGATGCTTTGAGGCATGAGAACGCCCTTCTATGCCTGGCTTGCCGTAATCACCTCCACGATGAATCTGGCAGCCGCAAACTACGCAGCTAGTGAGCTCTTTTGAGGTTTTCTCCTTCATAGCTTCTCCACCTCTCTCATCAGCACCGTCACAAATTTTTTTCCTTTACTATCACAATTTTACAATACCAACCTCAGCCTACTGATTCTAGCCCGGTTTGGGGTGAGAATTTAGCGTCTTTTAAGATAGCCCCTTCGAGGTGGGCGCCATCTAAATTTGCTCCGTCAAGATGGGCGCGCCATAAATCAGCCCCCTCAAGGTGGGCATCCCGTAAATCAGCTTTCTGAAGGTGAGCGCCCCATAGAATAGTCCGCTCTAGGTGGGCGTGCCGCAAGTCGGTCCCGTCAGGGTGGTCGCTCCGTAAAACAGCCCTCTCCAGGTGGGCGTCCCGTAG
>JACPSA010000052.1 GCA_016193545.1 Chloroflexota bacterium | reverse complement strand
ATGCTATTTCTGGTCTGTGATAGTGTTGGAGCTTTCTGTATCCTGGGATTTTCGTAATGAACCTGTTATATTAATCAATCCCTATAATTTCACTTTCGTATTGTATACCTAATAATATCTCAAACCAGAAAGTGAACAAGAGTCCCAATCTCCTTCGTAAAGTTTAGCTTAAATCAAGTACAAAGACATTGTTTCGAATTTGGTGGAGGCGGGGGAGAGTCGAACTCCCCGTCCAAGAGAAGCCACCCAGAATCTACTACAAGCTTAGTCAACTCTTTTATCTTGCCTGGCCAGCCTCTGCTGACCGAGTTTAGCCAGACCAGCCGGTATTTTCTTTCACCGTCCTTACCGACATCAGGACGATGGCACCCCAATTAATCGTCACCCAATCCCGACCCATTGAGGCAAGGTCAGGTTGGATGCGCTACCTAAATTGTTAGGCGGCGACTAAGACTGGTTCTTCGCCAGTTATTTTTTGCCACCTGTTTTATGAGATAGTGGCACCTCAGCTTGCAACCCTGTAGCATACTTCCCCTGTCGAATCCACGCGCCCCCATTGGCTATGGATAACTGATAAACTACACCCTGGATTTGCGCCTTTTCACCGCCCGTCCCATCTCTCTTTCCACATCGCGGCGGGCGATGGACTCACGCTTGTCATACATCTTCTTGCCTCTAGCCAGCGCCAGCTCAACCTTAGCCAGGCCATCTTTAAGATAGAGCTTGATGGGGATTAAGGTTAAACCCCTTTCCGCCACCTTACTGGCCAGAGCTCTAATCTCCTTACGGTGCAGCAACAGTTTTCGCGGTCGCAACGGGTCATGGCTCATGTAGCTACCCGCGTCATAGCGGGCAATATGAGCGTTGAGCAACCACAATTCCCCTTTCTCGGGTCGGACATAGGCATCACTCAAGGTTACCCTGCCGTCACGGATTGACTTTATCTCCGTACCGGTGAGCGCAATGCCTGCCTCCACACCTTCCTGAACCTGATAATTGTGGTAAGCTTTACGATTGGTAGTTACTATCTTGATTGCCATCTCTTAAATTATACCATGAGAGAAGACGAGTTCAAAAACATAACCCAGGTAGTTCTGTTTGCATTTGGTTGATTCCAATGTCATCATTAGGAAGATAATCGACTTATTCAAAGATGTCATTCCAGCGCAGGCTGGAATCCACTGGTGGGGATGAGGAAACATGGATTCTGGCTTTCGCCAGAATGACGACACAACCAAAACCGAATAGTACCACTCAGGTCGTGTGGTAACCTTACCCACCATTCTTGGAAAGAGAATCTAAAGAGGAGCAATAGTCAAACTTCGTTACGACAGCACGGCAACAAAGAAGGATTCCACTGAAGAATTTATGGGAGCAAGAGTAGAGGACTAAACCCTATGCCTTTTTAGTATCTAACGCCATTGCCTGAAGCACCAGCTCACTCAAGTCAATGGCTTTTACTGATTCAGCAACTTCCTTGGTCTTCAAACCGTCTTCAAACATCGATAGACAGTAGGGACAGGCCGTAGCTACCAGGTCGGCTTTAGCATCGATGACATCCTGAGTCCGTTTGGTATTGACCCGCTTAGCCGGCTCCTCCTCCATCCACATGTGACCGCCTCCCCCACCGCAACAAAAGCTGGTCGACATGCAGCGGGACAGCTCCACCTTTTTGATGCCACCAATAGCCTGAAGAATATCCCGCGGAGGCTGATAAATATCGTTGTAACGCCCCAGATAACAGGAATCATGATAAGCGACTGTTTTGTTACTGGCCAGACCGCCGAGTTTTATTTTGCCACTGGCAATCAAATCATTGATGAATCTGGTGTGATGGATAACCTCAAAGTTACCGCCAAACTGGGGATATTCATTCTTCAGAGAATTGAAACAATGGGGGCAGGTAGTAACGATTTTAGTAACATTATATGACTTAAGGATTTCAATATTCTTCTGGCAGAGGGTCTGAAACAGGTACTCATCACCCAGCCGGCGTGCCGGGTCGCCGCAGCAAGCCTCCTCAGTACCCAGTATGCCGAAGTTGATGCCGGCCGCCTGCAGAATCCGGGCAGTGGCAGCACTTACCTTCATATTACGGTCTTCCAGCGCCGCGGTGCAGCCCACCCAGTAAAGTATATCGATATTTTTGTCTTCAGCCAGAACCTTCACCCCCAGGCCCTTCGCCCAATCGGTCCTGCCCGCTGTGGTCCCCCGCCAGGGGTGTTCTCTGGTCCCCAAGCTCTTCAGCGCTTCCTGAGCCGATTCAGGGAACTGGCTCTTTTCCATGGCCAGGTTACGGCGCATGTCAATCATCTTATCGACATGCTCGATATAAACCGGGCATGCCTGCTGGCAGGCACGGCAGGTGGTGCAGTCCCACAGTACCTCCTCCGTAATTACCTCCGTAAGCATGTCCGGCCGGGACTCTACAGGCTTTTTCACCAGAGGGTAGGGATACACTGCCTGGAGATGCGCTTTAAGGTCCTGTATCACCTTCTTAGGATTAAGCTTCTTACCGCTGAAGTAGGCCGGGCAGGCATCCTGACAGCGACCACACCGGGTACAGGCATCGAGGTCCAGAAGCTGCTTCCAGGTAAAACCTTCAATCTGGGAAACACCAAATGACTCGGCTTTCTCAAGGTCTATTGGCGCCAAAGCCCCTTTTGGCTTCAACGAGCGGAAAAACACATTCAGCGGGGAAATAAGTATATGCTGTAGACGCGAACGGTTCAACCAGATATAGCCCAGAAAGACAAAGGCCGGTATGGTGTGAATCAATACCCGGTGCCAGACCAGGATTTCATCTTTCGCCTCAGTCATAAAGGTAGGAAAGACATTTGAAATAAGGTAGCCTACCGGCGACCACATTGTCCAGTCAGGAGGAGTGATATCACTGACGGCAATCCGGTATCCCTTAATCATAAAGCCGGTCAGCACCAGTAAAGACGCCCAGACGAAAACCAGATTATCCTCAGGCACAGTATCCAGGCGGGGCGGTCTCCTGATATACCGCCGGTACACCGCCATACCTCCGCCGATAATAATCAGGACGCCGCCAATCTCAGAAATCAAAGAGGCATAAAGATAAATACTCTGCGGCGGTACTGTCAGCCCGCCGAATGAGAACAGGCGGATTATCTTACCCAGAAAAAGAAGCGCCGTCCCGCCGAAAATAAGGCTATGCATCAAGCCGGGATACAGTTCCTTTAGCCTCACGATTCTGACATTAGCTACCGCCACCGCCAGGGTAGTCAGCAGCCTGGTGAGCCACTCCCCGGAGCGATTGTCACCCTGCCCCACTTTCCACAATCGGTAGCGCCGGTAAAAGCCCAGGACAAAAAGGCCGATAATAGCCGGGAAGAATATGCCCACACCAATGATGATGGGCATAAATACTTGTGTTATGTAAACTTCCTGACCCGCCCAGAAAAGCTCACGCAAAGAATCCAAACTGCCCTCCTAAACTTATCATCCGGCGCCAATTGCTGGATACAGTAAGGTCAGATGAGAGATTAAAAAGACCAGAATAATACCACCGTCGACCACTAGCGCTGTAGTTACCATCTTCCGATATTTAACTCCCAGCCCCAGGTCAAAGATAGTCAGCCGCGCGCCGTTAAGCAAACAGTAAAAAATCAACGCCAGCAGGCTTACTTCAATAAAAATAGCTATTACTCTCAGTAATATATCCATTATTATCCCCAACTAACCGGTTTAAGATTCTAATCCGGCTGATTAACCGGCTCCCGGGCATCCCTCCCCGGGCCAAACTGAACCTTCATTTTACAGGCGGGGCAGAGTTCCAACATGGAGGTAAGGGAATCTCCCATTGCCCCCAGTTTTAACTGTAACCCATCAACCAAAGCTCTCGGCCCGATAAAGCTACCACACTCCCGACAGCGGGCCATACTATCTTCAAAAAGAACTACAGCCGGCCTATCCATCTTGTCCAACTCCAGAATACGCTCTAACTTGAGGCACTTCTCCGGACAAACCGTAATACATTTAGCGCAAGCCAGACACAAATCATGCCGGAAAAGCAACTTATAGTCGCCGGTTTCTTCGTTCGATGAAGCAGCCAATGCCTCAACAGGACAATCATACTCCAGCCGGCACCCCCAGTTTATTTCTCAATCCTCTAACCAGCACCGGCAGCCGCCAGGCATCGTTGGGAACCGGCACAGGCTCAGACAACCGCCACGGTAGTGGAACCGAACCAGCTATTTCTGCAGCAAACTGGCCTAACTGCCGGGCAAGATTAGCGGAATCGTCGTCAATATTAAAGACCCGGATACTTTCCAGCTCTATGCCCCAGCATTTGAGCAACGCCTGGACAAACCGTACGCTCCCCTGCCATCTATCCGCAGCCAGGGCAACGGGACACTTTCGCTGACTGAAAATAAGGGCCAGTCCCGATGCTCCCCGGTCAAAAGCACGCAACATTAACCAGGGGGAAACCATTGCCAGACAGGGAACGATTAAGGGCAATATCCCAGCCGGATACGCCGGAGGTGTTACGCTATCTCCATCGGCTACTGGCCGGCAGTTCTGACAGACGAATGCCATTATCCCCGGTTTAACAGGAGTGCCTTCAGCAGCAAACAACTTTGCCATCTCTTTGTCCAATTGCTCGAGGGAAAACGTAGGATAGGTTATCGCCCGGTACGGGCAAGCCTCGATACAGGCACCACAGCCCCTGCACAAAGCGGTATCGATGGTGACCTCATCGTTCTCAGACTTTATCGCTGCCAACGGGCAGGTATCCAGACAAAGCCCGCATTCCCGGCTTCCCCGACATGAAGCGGATTCAACGAAAGGAATTACCTCATAGCGAGGAATCACCAGCTTTAGCAGCTCACGCCGGCTGATTTTACCCTCGGGCTTTAAGAAGCGCACCTTGAGCTTTTCCTGGTCGATTCCTCTGGTCTTGCTCATGTTTCGTGTTTACTATCTCCTGACTATTCATTCAATCGGGTTACACCACGGGCTGTTTCTCAGACATAGGTACAGAACTCGGCACTGGCGCCGGTGCTGCGGTACTCTCAGCGACCGGCAGCAATTCCATAAATTTCAAACCCAGCACAAAAACCAGCCCCAGCAAAGCAATTATCCCGACCGATAGCATGGTTTCCACCGGCGTTATCGGGAAAGAACCGACAGCTCCCCAGACACCCTCTATTTCCCCCGGGTACAATTCCAGGGGATAAGCCGCCCCGGGAATCACCAGATAAAATCTTTCGAAAAAGACGCCGATTACCACCGAGGCAGCGGCTAAAGCTATGCCGCGGATAGTCTTATTCCAGCGGGAATTAAACAGGATTACCAGCGGGATAACTCCTCCCATGCCTATCTGTAACCCCCAGAAAACCCAGCTGGAAGGACCGGCCAGCATATAAACTGTCGCCTCCCGTGCCGGCTCGTAAAAGTGAGTCATTTTATCGACAAAAACCAGAACCAGCAGAGTGATAATAAATACCGACATCAGCCTGCCCAGAGAAAAAATCATTTCCTTTTTCAAATCTCGGCGTGTGAATTTCAAAGTGAACACTACCGCCAGTATCAGCAGCGCCAACCCCGATGCCAGCGCCGCCACCAGAAATTCAAGGGGACGTAATGGCGAAAACCAGGGTTCACGGGCAGCAACGAAGCCGAATATAGCTCCGGTACCCATATGCACCAGCACCGCCCAGCAGACGGCGAGGATACCGAGAGCCCGCGTCATTCTGGCATTATCGGCAAAGATGAACCCCAAATAAACCAGGCTGATGGCAAAATAACCGCCATAGAGCACCCCGTTGATGGCAAACATCGAGGTCATGTTATTCAAATAAAAGAACATGAACAGCCGCCAGAACTTCTCCGGCCTGCCCAGGTCGACAAAGATGAATATCAAAGCACCCACAATAAGCACTATCGCCAAGAAGACTGCCATCCGGGCAATAGGTTTATACTCCTGCCGCCCGAAAACATAGGTCAGAGAGGAGAGAATAAGGGAACCAGCGCTGAGTCCAATCAGGTAGATAAGGAAAACAATCGGCAGGCCCCAGGGAACATTGTTGCTGCCGCCGAACACCTGGTGACCTTTGAGATAGCTGATAACGAAGCCGACCAGTCCGGCCAGGACTAAAGCCGCCAGAATTCCCACCAGCCAGCGGTAGCTTCTGGACTTGCCTTCGATTGCAGAAAAATTCAAAACTGCCATTCAGGACCACCCTATCTCGGTAGATAAAATACCTTGGGACTGGTGCCCATTCCTTCCCTCATCCTGAACCCCTCTCTGGTTGCCAGCAACTTTGATACCCCACTCTCCGGGTCGTCAAGGTCGCCAAAGAATATGGCGTGAGCCGGACAGGCTTCGGCACAGGCCGGCACGACATCGACACCTATCTCTTTACCCTCTCTAAGCCCCTGGTCGACCCGGTGAAAGCAAAAGGTACATTTCTCAACCACACCATGCAGCCGCCGGGGGAAAGGCCATGGTCCCCGGGTAGCCCGGTCAGGAGACAGGTCTGGTCGGTGATACTCTTTCTCTTCCTGCTCCTTATAGTTAAAACTTCTGACCCCGTAGGGACAGGCAATCATACAATATTTACAGCCGATACAGCGCCGAAAGTCCTGAATAACAATGCCATCAGCACGACGATAGGTTGCCTTGGCCGGGCACACCGTAGTACATGGCGCCTTATCACAGTGCATGCACGGCATAGGTATCAGGTCGATGCCTACTGACGGATATTCACCGCGACTGACGGCGATTACCTTATGCCAGAAAATGGCTGTCCTCCGCACGTGCTCCTCAGGTGAGCCATGAGGAACATCATTCTCTGTCTTGCAGGCGATGGAGCACGCCTGGCAACCAGTACATTTATCTAAATCGATAACCATTCCCCATCTGGCCATTTGTTACCTCATGCCCGGTAAACTTTAACCCTGGTATTAAAAAAAGAAGATTGTCCGCTCAAATAGTCATAGTCGAGGCCGATAATTTCATTAGGGTTCACACCCAAATTCTTCTGCCAGCGGCCACCGGCGTAGTGTCCTTGAGCATCGGCGATGCCGACCACCTGCGGATGAATACCCTCGATTACCCTGGCCGTTCCCTTGATTCGGCCGAATTGAGATTCTACCCAGACTGTATCTTTATCTTTGATCCCCAAGGTATGGGCTGTCTGGCTGTTTATCTCGACGAAGTTAGTCCAGCTTAAGCCATGCATCACCAGTAATAACTCCTGCGCCCAGGGGTAATTCTGGTTGCCACTTTCGATAGTCAGTACCGGCTGATAGGTTGATAGCACCAGAGGATATCTTGTCTTTTCCCCGAGAAATTGGACTTCATCATAATAAGGAAGATAAGCTACTCTATTGCCAATGTCTTTGCCTACTTTCTTGAACTGGTTTTCCAGATTACCCGAATAAAATTCAAATTTCTTCGATGGTGTATTGAAGATGCGGCCATACAGTTGGTATCGATAAGGCGGCCCTATCCAGACACCCTTCTCACGAAACTCAGACCAGGGCAGAATATTTTCCGTGCGGTACCTGACAAAACCCTCAGCATTGTCACCGATACCGCTAAAAGAACGGGCTACCGTCCCCCCCAGCCTCTCCGCTATTTCGAAGACGATATCGGTAATACTCCTGGTATCATGCTGCGGTTCCACTACCGGCTGCTTTATCTTAACTTCAGCAAAGCCTGAGCCCGGCGGGGCATGGTCATACGCCCACTCTTCCATAAAGGTAGGCGACGGTAAAATAATGTCAGCGTATTCCGCCATCTCGCTGACAAACGGCGCAATGTGAATATAATAGGGCACTTTTTTAAGGGCGTCATCCCAGCGCCGCGTCGCCGGGGCCGACATACTAAAGTTACTGTTGAACCCGATAGCCATAGCCACCGGATAGGGCATATCCTGTATTATGGAGTCGGGCACCTGATTGGTAACCATCTCCGCCGCCGGGAACTGCTTGGTCCTGGCCCAATCCAGCCTCGGCCAGGCTCTACCTGCCCGGGCGATA
Source organism: Chloroflexota bacterium (assembly GCA_016193545.1). Lineage (GTDB taxonomy): Bacteria > Chloroflexota > Dehalococcoidia > Dehalococcoidales > UBA2162 > JACPSA01. Next base: position 966 of record JACPSA010000052.1, on the reverse strand, counting down.
TCATCTTCGGCCAGTCCTGGCATAGCCCGATATTTCGGCTCTTCCTGATATATCACTCCACCCGGCGCATCGATACTGCCGACCAGAGCATTAAGACAAAATATGGCGTAGCTATTATAAGAGCCATTAGGCCAACCCACAGCCCCTCTACCTATCCAGGCAATCGCCGGTTTGGTCTGAGCAAACTCCCTGGCTATCTGCCGGATAACCTCGGCATCGATACCCAGGAGAGAGGCTACTTTTTCCGGACTGTAATCACGCAGCACCAGCTCTCTATACTCAGCAAACCCCGCCGCCCAGTTCTTAATGAACTCGGTATCATAAAGCTCCTCGCCGATTATCACGTTGGCTATCGCCATTGCCAGCGCTCCATCAGTACCGGCATTAATCGGAAGCCACTGGTCGCTTCGAGCCGCGGTCACTGAATACCGTGGGTCGATTACGACCACTTTGGTACGATTTGGCTTTTCCCGCCGTATCTTACCCCACAGCCTTAGATTACGGGCTAGCGGTCTCTCCGATTCGATAATACTGGCGCCGAAAGCCAGCACATAATTAGTCCGTCCCAGGTCATAGCCGACATGACTACGATTGCCGTCCGCCATCCACCTGCCTGACACCTCTGCCTCATTTTCCAGAGATTCTCCGTTAACGATATTAGGCGTCCCATAGGCTTCGGCAAAACGGTGAATTATATCTTCATCGCTGGTGGTATTCAGTCCGTGCAGTAGCAGCAGACGATGTGGCTGAGCTTCGCTTCTGAGTGATTTTAAGTGGCTACTGACCTCACTCAAAGCTTCACTCCATGCTATGGGAGCCCAGCCGGGGTCCATCCCTTTGCCCTTCGCCGGATTAGTCCTCCGCAATGGGTTACTGACTCGGTCCGGGTCATACAAAACCTGAAGACCGATATGCCCGCGGGGACAGATTTCCCCATCCGAAAACTGGGACAGCGGATTACCGTCT
>JACPSA010000037.1 GCA_016193545.1 Chloroflexota bacterium | reverse complement strand
GGGGAGAGTGATTATTGCCACATTTTCCTCGCTGATTTCGCGTATTCAGCAGGTAATCGATGCCGCTGCCAAACACGGGCGCCGTGTTTTTATCGTCGGGCGCAGTATGAGTGACACGACCCATATGGCGCAGGAACTGGGGTATCTCCAGGCACCTGACGGGATACTGGGCCGGCTGGAGGAACTGCGTGGCCTGCCCCATAACAAAATTATTCTTATTACCACCGGCAGTCAGGGCGAACCTACCTCCGCGCTGGTGCGTATGGCAAATCGGGACCACCGCCAGGTACACATCCTGCGCGGCGACACCGTAGTTATTTCAGCCACTCCTATCCCCGGTAATGAAGGGGTGGTCAACCGGACCGTGGATAACCTTTTCAAGCAGGGGGCACAGGTATTATACGATAAAGTAGCGCCGGTTCATGTCCACGGCCATGCCAGTCAAGAGGAGCTTAAGCTGCTGCTGAATTTGGTCAACCCCAGGTTCTTTATGCCTATCCATGGCGAATACCGTCATCTTAGTTTGCACGCTAAACTGGCGCAATCAGTGGGTATTCCGAAAGAAAGGGCCTTCGTTCTTGAAGATGGTGACGTCCTCGAGCTTAATCCGCAGGCGGGGAAGATAACTGGTAAGGTTACTGCCAGCAATGTCTATGTTGATGGCCTGAGTGTCGGTGATATCGGTAATGTTGTTCTCCGGGATAGAAAGATGCTGGCCAGGGATGGGATAGTTATGGTGATTATTGCCGTTAACCAGCAAACGGGTAAGTTGATGGGGCGTCCTGATATCGTCTCACGGGGTTTTGTTGATGTTAACGAGTCCAAGGATAGGGATATGCTCGATGAGAGCCGTGACCTGGTTGCCCGGACCCTCGACCATGGTAGCGCCCGCCCGGCTGACTGGGGCTTTATCAACACCAAAGTTCGAGATACATTGAACAAGTTTTATTATGACCAGACCAGGCGCCACCCGATGGTTCTGCCTTTTATGGTCAAAGTTTAGTTTGTTTAGTTTATAGTAAACTCCCCCTTCCCTAGTAAGGGAAGGGGGTCATGGGGGATAGGTTACTGAAGAATTATATACGCTTCTTAATGAGGAAATATGGCAAAGAGGAAGTCTAATTCCAGGGGTAAATCAGGGGAAAAATCCCGGCGGAGACCGTGGTGGGCAGGACTATTCCTTTTTCTGGTGTTGATGCCGCTCCGGTACTGGCGTATTACCCTGGGAGTCATCATTATTGGCCTCTTATACTGGCAACGGACTAATCTGGTTTCACTGGCTAACAGTATTACTACCGCTATATGGAGTCTGTTCGGTTGGGGACTGGCGCTGATAGCGCTGGCTATCGGTACACTGGTGGCGGTGGTATGGCTAGGTAAGCTGCCCTCGTTGCTCCATCAGGGGAATCGCTGGCTGGGTGGTATCGTTTTTACTCTGGCGCTCTGGGGAGTGCTGGCTCTTTTCAATCTGGGCGGCAGCTTTGGTCTGGGCATCATCGGTTCCGCAGATTTTATCGGCGTTTTGCGGATACTGGGGTTAGTCCTCATCGGTGTTATTCTGGCTGCTCCGAAGGTTTCCTTCCGCCTGATGGCCAAACTGGTCGTTAAATCGCTTGCCTGGCTGCGTGAGCAGTGGCAGAAGCGGGAGGCTCCCCAACCAACCTCTGAACCTAAGCTGTCAGTGCCTTCAGTGGGCGTAAGAGATAAGCTGCCGAAGATGGAGAAAAGGTTAGCTGTGGGATCGGAGAAGGATGAGCCGGAGGAGAAAGAGGCTACCCGGACGCGAGCGGCAGGTTCAGCCCCTAGGGAACTGAAGCAGGTAGCTCAGGAAGTGTGGAAGAAATATGGTGAATCGGCAGATGTAGTTACTGTCGATGGCTGGCGGCTGCCACCAATCGATATTCTGGATAGGTCGCCGGAGATTCAGTTCAGCCAGGCGGATAATTTGAAGAGGGCCAAGCTGATTGAGGAGGCTCTCTCCAGCTACGGCGTCGATGCCAAGGTAGTGCAGATAAACGCCGGGCCGACGGTTACCCAGTTTGGTGTCGAGCCAGGCTGGGATAGAAAGTTAAAGCAGGTAAAGGAAAAAGATAAAGACGGCAATGTTACCATGAGGGTGGATGAAGTATCCAAGACGAGGGTTAAGGTGGAAAGGATTACGTCGCTGGGTAATGACCTGGCTCTAGCCCTGGCGGCATCCAGTATCAGGATTGAAGCCCCGGTACCGGGTAAAGCGGTGGTGGGTGTCGAAGTGCCTAATACCGTCTCCAGTGTCGTCAGCCTGCGGGGAGTAATCGAGACCAGCGTTTTTCAGAAAATACAGTCTAGGTCCAAGCTAAGCCTGGCGCTGGGTAAGGGGGCTGGTGGTGAGGCGGTCGCCGCCGACCTGGCGAAGCTGCCGCACCTGCTTGTCGCCGGGGCTACCGGCAGCGGTAAGACGGTTTGTCTGGATGCCATTATCTGCTGCCTGCTGCTCTACAATACGCCCAATGATGTGCGCTTTATCTTGATTGACCCCAAGCGGGTCGAATTGACCATGTTCAATAGTATCCCGCATCTGGCGACGCCGGTGATAGTCGATGCGGAGAAAGCCCTGGACGCGCTGCGCTGGCTCAGCCAGGAAATGGACAAGCGCTATCAGACTCTGGCGGCATTCGGCCAGCGCAATATCGAGGGCTATAATAAAAACAAGCAGGGCGAACAGAAGATGCCCTATCTGGTGCTGATTATCGATGAACTGGCTGATTTGATGATGCTGGGCGGTGATGAAGTGGAGCGTATTCTTTGCCGTTTAGCCCAGCTTGCCCGGGCGGTCGGTATTCACCTGGTGGTAGCGACTCAGCGGCCGTCGGTCGATGTGGTTACCGGATTAATCAAGGCCAATTTCCCCACCCGCATCAGCTTTGCCGTTACTTCTCAGGTAGACTCACGGACTATTCTCGATGGTGGCGGTGCGGAAAAGCTGCTGGGTAAAGGTGATATGCTCTATATGCCGACGGAAGCGGCCAAGCCCAAGCGTCTCCAGGGGTGCTATGTCTCCGATGCCGAGGTGGAGAGGCTGGTCTATCTCTGGGGCAACCAACGGCAGGAGGGAATGACCTCACTGAAGATTGGAGAACTGGCTCCGTCCCGGTTGGCTACCGGGAAGGGAGCGTTATCGGAAGACCCGATTCTAAAATCGGCACGGCAACTGGCTCAGGAACACCCTAAAATATCGGCCTCTTTTCTGCAGCGGCGTTTGCGTATCGGCTATCCCCGGGCGGCTCGAATTATCGACCAGCTTGAGGAAGAAAAGGCGATAGAGGGGGGTGGTAAGGAAGAAGGGGATGAAGGAGAAGAACATCAGTCCTCTGAGTAATTTAAAAATTCCCACCAGTAGTGTAGAATAAACACTACTATCGGGCGAGGAGGTAATCATGGCTAACGACAAAAGAGAAGCAAAGGTTAGAAAAATGATTGATGATGACCTAGAAAGAGTAAATGAAATAGACGATTTGCTCTTTGGTGAAAAGCGGGTGCGTACCTGGCCGTTTTCCTTTAAAACTTACTGGGACATCTATGGCCCCGGGGTAAATTTTGTGGCTGAAGTAGGTGGCAAGGTAGTCGGTTTCCTGGCCGGTAATATACTGGCCCAGGAGCGCAGTCAGTCCATCCTCGACCTGATGCACACCATCGGCCGTACCTCTCGATATCCCAAGATTGGCTGGATTGATATGATGGGTATCTTGCCTGAGTTTCAGAATAGGCAGATAGGCCGGCTTTTAGTGGACGCTTTCCAAAAAGAATGTCAGCGTCACGGTGCTCCGATGAGGGCTATTATCAGGGGCGACGATGCCGGACTGGCTAATTTCCTGGTAAAGTCAGGTTTCCGGAAATGGGAAACGACCGTCTACGAGAAAGATTAATAAAAACTATTCTCGTAATTACTTTTTCTTCAGCCTCTTCATCACTGCGTCCATGTAAATCCTGGCCAGGCTTTTGCCGTGCTGCTGCATGCGCTGCCGCTTTTTCTGGAGCTTCTTTTCGCGGCGTTCCTGCCGGGTCTCTGTATCGTGTGGCTCGTTATTCATCTTTTTCTGTTGGCAGCCCCGGTCGGATGGAATTTTCCTGAATGGTGCTTACCTTTCCTGGAGTATGGCTGGGATGAAGTCAGTGGGGTTACTAGGTCTTCCACCAGGTTCTTTCTCAGCTCAACGATGCGGTCGCGCAGCAGCGCCGCTTTTTCAAACTCCAGGTTGCGGGCGGCAATTTTCATCTGTGATTCCAACTCTTTGATGAGACGGGCGATGTCCTCTTTGGCGATTGGCGCCGCCATATAAGGAGTGCGGGTCTCGGCGACCACCTTTACGCGCTCGGTGATGTCTTTGATGGCTTTCCTGATGCCCTGCGGAGTGATGCCGTGCTCTTTATTGTAGTCTTCCTGAATCTGGCGGCGGCGCTGCGTTTCGGCGATAG
>JACPSA010000029.1 GCA_016193545.1 Chloroflexota bacterium | reverse complement strand
CGTAGTCCAAGGTAGGGAAGACTAAGGCATTTCCATCACGCCACCCCATGTCTTCTCTTATCGCACGGAAGATAATCCATGCACATCCGTTGGTCGCAACCGCGTAGCGAATACCAGCGTCGTCGCAGTATTTCCTAACTTGAGATATGGCTTCCGCTATGGGGGCTATTGTGAGAATAGCTCCATTAAGCTTAAGAGACCTAACTACTCTTTCTTGGACAGGGATAACAAATGGTACTCCAGCTTTCTTTGCTTCAATGGTTACTAAAGACTTATGCCGTACTTCCAATTCATAGTCCAAGAACCCTTCATTTACATGGCGCTCACGTTGAATCACTTGTTCTGGCCAGCCGAGAACTTGAGTGAGTACTTTGTCTATCAGCTTTGCGCGAGTATCTGCTTCCGATGAGGCCCCTTTCAACTCACAGAACTCGCGGAAATCATCCTTGATTTGCTTTAAGTTAGATAACGCATCATCAACTAGAACCATTATGACCTCCTTGGCTGGTGAGGTATATATAGTATATAACAGTAATGATGATAATAAAACACAGAAAACTGGACTTGAAATAACGAGAAAGACTGGAATTTGCTGACAGAGGAATCTAGGCTGTGAGTTGTTTGGGGCTGCCTATTACTAGCTCGTCAAACCCGTTGGCAGCCGCTTGCTGCAATCCTGGCGCTACATGGCTGTAGGTATCAAGAGTTATCTGGATGCTGGCATGACCTAGTACTATCTACCAGGAAAGGACAAAAAGAAACTCCTGACCGCCAAAGCCAAGAGTTTCTCCAGTGTTACTATTAACTTTCTCTAATACTGCCTATTCTGACGCGGCACCCCGCCCAACGCCGGCAACAGTGGCCAGGACTTCGGCCGGCTCGGTCTTGCCTAACACCCGCTCGGTCACTTCCCCGGTTTCATCATCCTCGGTCCTTTCCACATAGAGCAGGGCATCAGTCAGGCACCACTTGACGCACATGGGGATGCCTCCCTCCGGCATCGGCTCACCGCACATATCGCACTTCAGGGGCAGCCCGGAATCAGGCTCCTTAAAGAGGTCGCGGGAGGGACAGGACTGGCGGCAGAAGGAACAGTCGCCGTACTCTTTCCCTTTGATTATCGTGGCGGTATGACCGTTGCACTCAACATCGGTATACGCCCCGGCTAATATCGGGACATAGAGGTCATTCTCCTCATCCCGGAATATCCGAATGCGAGACCTTTTCTGATTGACGATGCTATACTGCGGCTCAGCATGATACGCCGAACAAATAACCTCACAGGCCCGGCAGCCACTGCACTTATCAGCGTCAATCCTTATTATTTTGGTCACCTTTTTCATGCTACCATCCTCCCTGCTGCAAGATTGCTATATAATATCATCCCCAATTACATTTTACCACCCGCTCAACCTGCTATACAAGAACATGGGACATGGCTCAGGTTCTCAGACCTCTTTTAATTGCCATTCTAGGTTACAACAGGCTTCCTGAATACGACTTTTGTCACATACCACGGGGGCCTCAATTACCACCCGGCAAAGAACCCCGCCCGCGTAACAGATTCAGACTCTTGACGACTCCCCCTATAAATTATAGGAAGCCCTCCCAGTCAATGTCAAATCCATAACACATCGTATTCTACTTCCTCTCGTTCTCGATTGCTTACTAACCCTTCGGGCTTGAGCCCTCTAGGGCGAAGCCTCACCCCTTAATCCCCCTCTCCTAAAAGGAGCTTTGTATTAAAAGTCGTCATTCCCGTGAAAACGGGAATCTAAATTGGTATAATTAGGCACGATTTCTGGATTCCTCCTTCAGCTGAAGGACGTGGGAATGACAAAAAGACTTAAAAACGGCACTTATGATACAAGCCCCCTAAAAGGGAAGGGGGTCAGGGGGATAGGTCGATAGATGACTTCAGCGACTAGGCTTTTCTTTCAAGGAGATATTTGGCAACTAAGAATGAGCCAAAAGCGTTCTCTTTATATATTGCGGTAACTTATGCTAAAGTAACATTGGTGCCAGTAACAAAATAAAGGAGACCAAAGATGGCTGAAAAAGAAAAAACTGTTCCCCTGGAAGAAGCTAAAGAGCAGGTGAGAAAAGTCTGTGCCAGACTGGGACTTTTGCATATCGCTTTTGCCAGGACACTGGTTAATGAACTGGGTGAAAAGAAAGGCAAAGAATTAATCCTGAAAGCAATTAAGGATTACGGCGTCAGAATCGGAGAGGAAGCCAGAGCCGCCGCCACTGCCAGAGGGCTGGACAATAGCCCGGCCAATTTCAAAAGCGACCTCCCGCTCTATGGAATGCACGATGGCGGAGAAGCCGTAAAAGTGGGTGGAGAAACCAGGCGCAGAGCCTATGGCTGTGTCATGGGCAAGGTCTGGAATGAACTCGGCGAAGGTGAACTGGGACGCCTCTACTGCTATGTCGACCCGGCCAAGTATATGGCTTTTAATCCCGACTTTAAGCTAGCCCATGTCAAAGCGCTACCAGACGGCGACGAGTATTGTGAGCTCGTGGTCAGGCCTACCACCGAGCAGGAAAGAAAGGATTTTGCGGAAAAGGATAAGGACTGGTCATACTTAGACGAGTAAAAAGTAAGGTGGCCCCCAAAATTTATTAAGGAGGGAATAATGACACAAAGAGAAATTACCAAAGTCATCACCGGTTTCAAACAGTACACTCAGGACGATGTCAGGCAAATGGACGAGGTAACACTCCGCGGATTGCTCCACGAGCGGACGCACCACAACATCGAGGTGCCTCTTTACTCCATCCTGGTCAAGTGGCCGAATAAACCCATCGCCGGTTTCGGTATGCAGGCTCAACTGGTTTTCGATGTCTGGCGGGAAAAAGGCTATACCGAGGACGACCCGGATATCAAGTGGTGCAAGATGTATCTGGCGGCCGCCGCCAAAGTCCGGGAAGGGGTCAAGCCGGACATCGGCGACCCGCAGCCCGAACCTTTTAGCGCCGAGGAAATGAAGGTTGTCCACAAGCTGCTCTGGGGGCGTCACTCGGTACGCGACTGGATTAAAAAAGAAGTCCCCGACTGGATGATTAACAAGGTTATCGAAGCCGGCATCGCCGCACCAATCGGCTGCAACCTGGACGAGGTCCGCTTCATCGTGCTCAAGACCGAGGAGGAAAAGAGCTGGTGCTGGAGCGATATCTCCACGGAAAACGCCGTCATCATCGTCATCGGCTATGAGAAAAGACCCACCGCCGTCGTCGGACAGGACCTCCCTCAGGCCGTCCCGCAGAACCGTGGCTTTGATTGCGCTGCCGCCGGCGACCACATGCTGCTGATGGCACATGCCCTCGGGCTGGGCGGGTGCTGGCTGAGCCATCGGGGCGGGACCGATACCAAGTTCAAGGAAAAATGGGGGCTTAACGACGAGAATATCGATATATCCTTGCACATCGCTATCGGCTGGTCGGCAATAGTGCCAGTCAAGTCATCCCGGGCGCCGTTCGACTATTACATGATTCGGAAAGGCGATAAGCGTTACAATACCGGGGGTTAACTTTGATTGACGTTATCAAGCTTTTCGACGAAAGCATCGAGGAGTCTGTCGGCTGCACGGAGCCGACGGCCATCGGGCTGGCAGTGGCGGCTGCCTTCCAGGCGGCTAACGGCCGATTACCGACGGACTATGCCCGGAAAAGATTAGACCTGCCTCCCGTGAAAATCAGCGAGCAGATTGAAAAAATTACCGTCAGGGCCAGCCGGGGTATCTTCAAGAACGCCTTGCAGGTCGGCATTCCTTATAAAGATAAACTAAAAGGGCCTGATAACGCCGCCGCCGTTGGCGCATTCTGTGACCCTGCCAGGAAGCTGGAGCTATTCGCCGACTTAAACGAAGAGAAGGTTCGAGAAGCGGCTACTCTACTCAGGGCGGGCAAGGTCAATGTTATCCCCAACTATGAATGGGATGAAATCAGAATCGAAGCCGAGGTCAGCACCAAGAAAAGTAACGCCACAGCTATCATCCGCAAGGAACATACCAATATCGCCCATATCGAGGTTAACGGGAAGCCTGTATTCGACAAGCCCGAAACGCCGGAGGAAATCGACAAATTAGCCGGCTTGCAGCAAAAGCGCCGCCGCCAGGATTGAGAAAGCCCTGAAAACCAACTATCAAGCACTGCTAACCGCCGAGAGAACATTTTCAGAATCCGGCCGGAAGAGTTTCGGTCTGGCTATCAAGAACTCCGTCAGAGAAGGCGCTTTAAGCCGTGATTATGTAAATTTAGCCAGGGAGAAAGTCAGCCTGGCGGTAGAGGGCAGAATGGCTGGCTTTAATATGAAAGTAATGACCTGCGCCGGCTCAGGCAACCAGGGGCTGGTGGCAACCCTGCCCTTAATAATAATTGCCCTGGCGGAGTTTACCGGGAAGTACCCGGAGCAGGAGAGCCAGCCAGCCTCAGCGCTGGAACTGATGCAGGCTAAAACCCCTGCCGACTGGCAAAGGTTAATCAGAGCTACCGGCCTGGTCTATTTAATCGCCAATTATATGAGCCTGAATTCGGGCAGATTATCCGCCTCATGCGGTTGTGATACCACTGCCGGCATCGGTGCCACTGCCGGAATTGCCTACTTTCTGACGCCAGATTCGGCTGAGAACCGGATTGGCATTATCGGACAGGCGATAAACAACATGGGCGGCAGTATTATCGGGATGGTCTGTGATGGCGGCAAAGAAGGCTGCGCCCTGAAAGCGGCGGCCGCTACCGGCGTCGCCGTGGAAAGCGCCCTGCTGGCTTGCCGTGAGCCTGAATTAGCCTATATCAACGGTATTGTCAATAAGGATGCCCTGATTACCTTACAGCATATCAGCGGAATATCCCGTGCCATGAAAGACGCCGATAGAAAAATCATCGAATTCCTGCAGGATACGCCTTCCCCGAATTGAAACATCGGATAGAAGATAGTCCGGAAGCAGGAGAAGGGAAGAGGGTAGATATTATACGAATAGGTAGAGTGGTCCCATTGGGAATTCATACTTTTGGGTGATTGACAAACTTGACAGACATGCTATTCTTATACCAGAATAAATAGTGGCCAAGTTCATATGCTATGATAAAGACGGCGTAGAGATAATTTGTACTGAGGATAATTGGAACAATCATATTGTGTCGGAACATCCGGAAATCAAAGGGTGTGAAGC
>JACPSA010000028.1 GCA_016193545.1 Chloroflexota bacterium | reverse complement strand
TTCAGCTTTATTTATTGTTGCGGTTTCAGTAGTCCAACTGATACTTAAAATCCTACATCTTTGGGGTTACAGCGATGTTAATATCCGGGGCTAAAGGTTAAGCCTAGGTTACGTGGAGGTTACAAAAAGGTTACAGTTTGAACAGCAGTCCTAACCATGACGTCAGGTTATCCAATATTCGGGCTAGTATTATAGTGATGCTGGTGCTGAATATCTAAAGACAGCAGTCGGCTGGTGGCAGAGGAATTGAAATATTCTCTTAACTGTAATTATTGTGAAGCCCGCTTTGGCATTGGTGCGTGGGTAGTAAGTATCAGAATAAACATGACCAGCAAGAACGGCAGGCAAAGAAGATTCAATAGTTCCCAGTTTGCCGCTGTTAGAACCGCCCCGGCTGAAAGGACTGCCAGAGCCTGGAAAGTAAAAATAGCAAAGTCATTGATCCCTTGGGCTTTGAAACGTTCCTTCGGATAGTAGCTCCCGGTTAGCATTACTGTTCCGGCAACAAAGAGGAAATTCCAGCCGAGTCCTATAGAGGTGAGCGCCGTCAGGTAATTAACAAAATGATGGCCGGAAACTGCAATGATTATTCCGGAAACCATGGCGATTACGCCAATTGTTTGCAGTACCTTGACTCCCAAACGTTCAACGAGGAAACCGGTAAAAAGTGAGGGTAGATACATCGCAATAATATGGCTTTGAATAACCAGTGTTGTGTTATTGAGGTTGAAGAGATCCATAACGTGCATGCTGAGTGGTGTGGCTGACATAATGAAGCCCATCGCTCCGAAGGCCACCGCACTGGAAAAAGCGGCAACCAGGTAGGTGCGTTGTGTAACAATCGTCCTCAAAGGTCGCTCTGGTCTCTTATCATTATCTTCTTTGGCTGTGATGTCCTTGATAAACAGCAGGAGAATTGCGGAGACGGCATAAAGAATTGCTATGATAACGAATGACCCTGAGTACGTCCCATACCCCAACCAGTCCTTGGCATCTCGGCCTATCTCCGGTCCTAGGAAGCCAGCTATAATTCCCCCGATCAGGACGAATGAGATTGCCCTTCCCGTATAGTTACGTTCCACGCTTTCGGTGGCGGCAAACCGGTACTGCATGACAAAAGCAGAGTTCCCGCCGATGAACAGCATCATTAAACAGAAAAGGAAGAAGTTCTGTATGGCTATAGCAAAAGCGGCACCCAAAGCGGCAACTGTAGCAACAACGGCAGCAATAATAAACCCGCGTTTTCTTCCTATCAGCTTCATTAAAAGAGATGCCGGGATGGTAAAGAGGGCAATACCCACAGTCACTAGTGCGATAGGCAGCGTTGCCCATGCCGGAGAGGGAGCTAGTTCCGAACCAACGATACCACCTGCGAGAAGAACTAAGGGGACTCCAGAGAAACCCAGTGCTTGACAGGCACTTAATATGGCTACATTCCGCCCTAATTGGATAAGCGCGGATATTGGACTTAGTATTACACCACTCACTTTTTTAGCCATAATAATCTCAGATTCTGATATGCCTCAAACTGTGTCGCTTTTTGGGGCCATGATTATTGTAGCACAATGCTTGGTGCAAAAAAGGACGAGCCAGCAGAGGGGAGTTCAAATCGGACAGATGTCAGGACTACCTTGAAAGTTCTAGATATTGAACCATCGGGGCTACTAATCCAGATATTATGGTGCCAGTATCCTGCGGCGCGTTAAGTCGTCAGCTACGTCCTTCAGTCCCAGGGACGCCAGTTTCTCCCGGGTGGGTACGCCCGTTGCTAAGTCGCAGCCGCGCAGCCGGTAGTAGTCATCGAGCACCTTATCGAACTCCTTCATGCCCCACTGAAACTTAGAGTAGTCGTAGTGGGGGTGTTCCTTACCGTGCTTTAACTGATAGTAGAGGGGGTAAGGGTAGTCATCGATCCGTCTGATTCCTTCCCTGGCATTAAAGGCTCTCTCCAACAGACATTTCCGTTCCGCTGCCTTAACCACGTCATCAACACTGAAATCTATGCCGGTGGCGGTTGACATGAGCCGGGCGAAGTCCTCATTTTGTATACCTTCAGTGATAAAGGTCTGGTGTGAGGCAAAATGGCAGGTCCCGGTCATATCACAAAGGGCGTAGGCAATCTCGTCGTCATAGACCTCCAGTGCTTTGATAGGGTCGGGAGTGTTCGGTCTAAAGAATGCCTCGGGGTCACCATAACGCTCCTGGCCCATTTTCCTCAGGTGTTCATCGGAATGCTCCCGACGAGAGCCGGGTACAGTCTGCGACTGGGCACCAGTAAGGTGGTCATAGCCGCGGGTGGCTACTGCATTGCCCAGTACCGAACGTAAGCTACCCATGCCGCCGCGCTCCCACCCGTGGTCAGTATGCCCTTTGCCGTGACTGATATATAATTCAGAGCCTCGTCCCAGTTTCTCCGCCGACCTGATAGGGTAGCCGTCTAAAATTTCACCGAAGCCTTCTTTGTAGGCTATTTTGTGCAGTAGCTTGAGGAATACTTCTTCGTTGCCCGGGGTCAGTTCTAACCCATCGGTGTCCTCTTTAGTAATGATGCCGTCCTTATATAATTGAATTGCCCACTGGAAAGCATGAAATGGTACCTGAACATGTACGCCTAACTGGTTACAGAGATTATTGAAATGGCAAAAGAACTCCACATTATCCACTTTAGCCATGGAGAGCGACCTGCCGAGAGGGCCGCCTTCAAAACCGGGACCCGCTGTCCCTTTATATTTACCTGATTTCACAGAATCGAAATGCCGGCAATGATAGGCGCAACCAAAACAGGAGAGAATCTTCTCATGAACAGCATCAAGGTCGGCCTTACGCTTAGTATAAAAACCGTAGGAAACCCAGCCGGTGGTGCCGTAGTTGGTATGAATGGAGTACATTGGGTCACGCTTAGCCCGCTCAAGTAAGGCCTGGCAGAGCTCAACAAACTCCCTCGGCCTGCCTACCTTTACTTCTTTATTGCCCAGAGCGGCTACCGCTTTGAGATTCTTAGAGCCCCACACTGCTGCCAAACTCATTCTGCCGGCAGCTCGCCCCAGGTTGCCGATGATTGCTGAGGAATAGCACATATTCTCCCCTGCCGGGCCAATCTTGAGCGTCTGAATATCAGGGTTATTCAGTTCTTGCTGAATGAGGTGTTCGGTGGTCCAGGTGTCCTTGCCCCAGAGGTGGGTGGCATCCCTTATCTCAACATGCTCATCATTAACCCAGAGATAGATTGGTTTCTCGGCTTTACCCCGGATGACGATGAGGTCATACCCGGCTAATTTCGTTTCTGGACCAAAGCAGCCGCTACCATTGGAGCGGGCGAAGATTCCGGTGAGAGGTGACTTGCTGATGACATCAAATCGGCTGCTGGCTGGAGCGATGGTACCGCCCAATGGTCCATTGCCGATAATGATGATATTTTCCGGTGAGAAGGGGTCGACTTCAGGGCCAACCTCGTCATAGAGCATTCTGCTGCCAAAGCCATCTCCGCCGATATATTTGGTGGCGAACTCCCGGGAGAGTGGTTCTCTGGAGAGCTTTCGGTTGGTCAAGTCGACATTAAGGATAGTTCCAGCCCAGCCGTACCAGTCAGTCATTTCTATTCCCCCTTTTTGCTTCTGATTGAAGCAAATCTCTTTTCCGAGGCTGTTTTCCCCATTCCTTGCTTCAGTAACCGGCGCTTCCAGGTGTCCTTATCGCTTAGAGCCGCCGGCTCCGCTTCCTGGTAGTGTATTATCTCGATAGGACAGACCCGGGCACATACCGGGTTGCCGAGGCACTGGTTACATTCAAAGACTTTACCCGTAACCGGGTCGAGCGATAGTGCCCCGTAAGAGCAAACCTCCAGGCAGAGTTTACAGCCTTTAATACAGAGCTTGTAATCGTGGCTGACTATCCCGGTCTTCTCGTCACGGCTTATCGCGTTGACCGGGCAAACCAGGAGGCATTCCGGCTCGAGGCAATGCTGGCACATCTCAGGGATACAGATTCCCTTTTCTTCTTCTTTCATTACTCTAACTGCTGAATGGCTGCGGCTGAAGGTCTGCGTTTTCTGGAAGGAACAGTGCAGCACACATAGTTCACAGCCGGTGCACTTGTCATAATCCACGAATAGTATCTTCCGCATTGTGCCCCCTTGCTTCATGATGGTGACTTTTTTGAGTTTATGTATCAATAATCTGTGCTCTGCAGGGGAATCTACATATCTCCAGAGAACGATTCCCCTCCACTATGAAAGTGTAACATTGCGTCGCCAAATGTGTCAAAGAATAGTGTTGTTCACTAAGAATTATTGTGCTGGTATTCTAACAAGAAAAAAGATAAGGAAAAGATTTAGGCTCTAGCGCACTTCCATAAAAAGGGGTGCTGGCAGTCTAAACCGCCAGCCCATCCTTCCTCTGGTTGCGTTGTCTTCAGTACAGCTGAGCCCTAAAATCCCATTGATTTCTTCAGGGCAGCGTCAAGCCAGAGATACTTGGTCTGTCCCATATACAATCCGTAGCCGGTGCTAGATTCGCCATTGTAACCCTTGACCCACGGATGCCAGACGACATACCAGTATGGTGATGGGAGGTATATCTCCCAGGCGTTTTGTAGATGGTAGACCCAGAATTCTTTCAAGACTGGCCAGACCGCGGTTTCGTTAAACGTATAGTTCTTCAGTACAAACTCACGGACTTCCAGGGTATGCGGGTCGTTAACCATGCCCATACCCCAGCCAGCATTGCTTTGCGATACTGCCCACTC
>JACPSA010000068.1 GCA_016193545.1 Chloroflexota bacterium | reverse complement strand
GTATCGCAAATGCGGTTCGGCGCGCCTTGAGAGGAGAATTGATAGAATAAAGTAAAGAGACAATATACTTTCTCTGGCAACCTATCCCCCTGACCCCCTTCCCTTAATAAGAGAAGGGGACAAAGGGGGTGAGATTGATAAAGATTATACTTAAGGAGGATTCAGGCAATGAAGATTAAATGGTTAGGACACGCTACTTTTCTGACTACGGCTGATGACGGAACAAAGATAATCAATGACCCCTACGCCACCAGCAACACCATAAAATATGGTGAAATCAAAGAGTCCGCCGATATCGTTACCGTGAGCCATGGCCATGGCGACCATAATAATATCGCCGCCGTCAGGGGTAATCCCAGGGTAATTAAAGAAGTGGGCTCAGCAGAGGTTAAAGGGATAAAGTTTAAGAGTATCACCAGTTATCATGATAACACCGCGGGAAGCCAGCGAGGGGCTAATCTCATATTCTGCTTTGAGGTCGATGGCATCAGAGTCTGCCACCTCGGCGATTTGGGACACCAGCTTGGCGATAAGGATATTAGCGGGTTAGGTAAGGTAGACATACTGCTCACTCCGGTAGGGGGATTCTATACCATTGACGCCAAGGTGGCCACCGAAGTCAGTAACCGGCTGGCACCCAGGGTAATTATTCCCATGCACTATAAGAATGATAAGTGTGCTGCCCCGATATCAGGCGTAGACGATTTTCTCCAGGGGAAAAAGGGTGTTAAAAAGCTGGATGCCAGCGAAACGGAGTTCAAAGCCGGAAAGCTCCCCACCACCACTCAAATTATCGTTTTACAGCCAGCCTTATAAGGCAACAATTCCTAGCTCGGATAGAGGAGTTAGCTTGATATTTGAGGCATCGGAGTTTGTTTTCAAGGCACCGCCGACAGTGTCGAGGGCACGGCGTGTCCTGATTAAACCAAGCGCCTGTTACCCGGCACCCTACCCGGTAACTACCAGCCGGGATATTCTAACCACAATAATAAGAGGTGTCAGGCAGGTTAGCGATGCCGATATCCTCATCCTTGAAGGCACCCCCGGGGGCGGGCCAATCTACCCGATATACCAGACCCTGGGCTATAACTTCCCGAGGGTATTGCTGCTCGATGTCAAGGACTGTATCTGGGTAGAGGTAGATAATCCTTTACCCAAGCCCCTGGCCGTACCCACCTTCTGGATACCTAATGTTATCCTCTCCAGCGACTATTTAATCAATGTGGCCCCATTAAAGATTGTGAAAGGCCAAGGCAACCTGAGCATCATGAATATGCTCACATTACTGCCCAGCAGCAAGTATAGTGGTGAAACAGTGGAGGGACGGGAGGATTTGTCCAGCCTGGGAATAAACCGGGTAATCGCTGACCTCTATTTCACTTTACCATTTGACCTTGGGATTATCGAAGCTCGCCAGAAATTCATCGGCGATGATGACCCGGTTCAGGGTGAGATTGAGGACTATGGCAAAGTGTTTGTCGGTGAGCCTTACGAGGTGGATAGCGAAGTTTCCGAGACACTGGGTATCAAGACGGATTATCTTGACCTGATTAGAGAGGCTAGAGAAGGTCTCACATCCCCGAAGGTCTGACCCCGGTTAATACCTGATACTGAAGCCGGCATAGCTGCCGGTATATTCTGACCAATCGGCAGATACCTTCTCCACTCTGGCTCCGGGTGGCCCGACTTTAAGATAGCCAATTAACTCTTCCAGTCGTTTTCTTTCCCCCTCTGTCTGGACTTCCACCGCTTCGCCACCGGGTAAATTACGTACATAGCCGGTCAGACCCAGCTCCTCAGCATGACGGCAAACGAAAGCACGAAAATAGACACCCTGAACACGACCCGACACCATAGCGCGAACCGAGGCTAAATCAGTCATCGGAGGCGTCTATTAGGACTCTTCCTCTTCCTCTCGTTCCTTCTTACCCCTCTTGACTACCTCCACAATCGTGGGAGGTGGCAAGATAGTGGCCGCCGTTGGTCTTTTGGCATCCTTTTTCGGTTTCTTAGTTTCCCTATGACGGTAATCCCTTTTCCCCATAGTTACACCTCTATTAGTTACCGTACAACAAACCAGAGTCAAATAAAGTTTAGCAAAGAGAGACTAACCTGTAAAGTCAGCTAGCCCTGAGTCGCTCTAGTGCCACACGGGCCGCTTCGGACTCAGCCGCCTTCTTACTCTTGCCCGACCCCCTGCCCAGCGTCATCTCACCTAATCTTACCTCGACGCTAAATGCGCGGTCATGGTCCGGTCCGGTTGCCTCGATCAGATGATAGGTAGGCGCCGGCTGCTGCCCGGCCTGGATTAACTCCTGAAGTTCTGATTTATAGTCTACCCCGGGCCCCTGGCTAGCCACCTTTTGTAACTCGGCATCAAGCACCTTCAGGGTAAAATCCCTGGCAACAGCTAAACCCTGGTCAAGATAAACGGCGGCGATAACTGCCTCCAGGACTGCGGCCAGATTAGCCAGCTTATTCCGCCCACCATTTGCCTCTTCTCCCTTACCCATATAGAAATAGTCGCCGAGCTTGACGGTCCTGGCGATTCCAGCCAGCGTCTCACGCCGAACCAGGGTGGCACGGAGCCGGGTCATTTCTCCTTCATCAGCGCTGGGAAATTCCTGATACAGCTTTTCGGCTACTATCAGTCCCAAAACAGCATCACCCAGAAATTCAAGCCTTTCATTAGAAGCCAGGGAAAAGCCGGGCTTCTCATTAATATAAGAGGTATGAACCAGAGCCTGCTCCAGCCGGGAGACATCATTGAAAAAGACCCCTAAATTTTGCTGCAGAGCCGTTAAATCAGTCAAAGCCAGATTTCCTCATTCCAAATAGCCAGAACTCAGCATAGCTATTCACGTCTGCCGTGTCAAATAATACCTTTAAGATTATTTTTAACCTTACCCCCTTAATCCCCCTCTCCTCTTCAGAAAGCTTTGTATTAAAAGTCGTCATTCCCGTGAAAACGGGAATCTTAAATTGGTATAATTAGGCACGATTTCTGGATTCCTCCTTCAGCTTAAGGACGTGGAAAAGAAAAAAAGACTTAAAAACGGCACTTATGATACAAGCCCCCTTATAG
>JACPSA010000059.1 GCA_016193545.1 Chloroflexota bacterium | reverse complement strand
GAGGGGGCGCAGCCCCCTCTCTACAATATCTTCCCCTTCTCCTGAGGAGGAGAAGGGGATAAAGGGGATGAGGTTGCCAGAAAGCGCTAATAGGTGCTGTAGCAGTAATTGCTTCAGTAATTAACCGGACAAGGCGCTAGTTGATGATTCCTGATAGGGAAGTGGTCGAATGTTGAAATGTGACTGGTTTTAATTAAAATGGTTTCCATAATAGTTCTCGTGGTCGTATTTGGGCTAATCGCCGTCCGTCAGATTGGTAATATCAAGCTTCAGATATGGCAGATAATGCTATTCGGTGCCCTGGCAGTATTGCTCACCGGGCAAATATCTCCGCAGATGGCTTTGAAATCGATAAATGCGGATGTGATGCTTTTCCTGTTTGGCGTTTTTATTATCGGGCAGGCTCTTGAGGAAAGCGGTTACCTGGCTCATCTTGCATACCGGCTCTTTCGGCGAACGAAGTCGCTTAACAGCTTGATACTTTGTATTCTCTTCTCCATGGGCCTGCTATCGGCGCTGCTGATGAACGATACGCTGGCGATTATCGGGACTCCAGTGGTGTTATCGCTGGCTAAAAAGACCAATACACAGCCTAAAGTTTTGCTGCTTGCCCTGGCTTTTGCGATAACGATAGGTAGTGTCATCAGTCCGATAGGTAACCCCCAGAATCTATTGGTTTCTATTCATGGGAATGTGGCTAATCCTTTTGTCACCTTCTTGAGATTTCTATTATTACCAACGCTGTTGAATCTTTTCCTGGCTTACTGGCTGTTGCGGCTGTTCTACAGAAAGCACTTTAACAGCCAGCCCCTGAACCATTCTCCGGAGCCGATAGTAGACCGGAAGCTGGCAACCCTGGCCAGGCTTTCTTTAATTCTGTTAGCCGCTCTGGTGGTAGTCAAGATTGCCACCGTGTTGCTGGGTCTGGCGATTGACTTCAGGCTGACCTATATTGCCCTCATTGCGGCGCTACCAATCATTTTATTCATTCCGAAGAGGCCGGGGATACTCGTTAGGATGGACTGGCATACGTTGGTGTTCTTTGCGGCGATGTTTGTCCTGATGCAAAGCGTGTGGGATACTGGAGTCTTCCAATCTGTAATAAGTGGTACGCATTTGAATATTGTCTCAACCGGCATGATTTTAACAGTCAGTTTTCTGCTCAGTCAGCTTATTTCGAATGTACCCTTGGTGGCTTTGTATTTACCCGTGCTGACACAGTTGGGAGCCTCGACAAGGGAAATGATGGCACTGGCGGCAGGCAGTACCATCGCCGGTAACCTTTCCATCCTTGGTGCCGCCAGCAATGTAATAATCATACAGTGTGCGGACAAAAGAAATTGTGCCCTAACGTTTTTTGAATTTGTCAGGATTGGCTTACCGCTGACTGTTATTAATGTAATATAGATATTCTGTGCTGGTAGATAATTATTGCTCTTCTGGTTTGGCACTTACCCGCAGGATACAGGTGCCGCCGGTCTGAGGTTCAGGGCAGGCTTGAATGCCCAGTTGTTTAGCCCAGGTTCGGAAGGCTTGACGGCAGTAACGGCAGACATGCCCTTTGCCGATGCCAAGACTTTGAGCCATTGCCCACTGCTTTTTACCCCAGCCGCCCAGACATCCCCCACTAGTAAAGATAAGTTCGGCTTCATGGTCACTCAACTTGGCTACGGTAAAAACGACCTCAGGGTACAGTATGCGGAAGGCTTCAGCTTCTTTGAGCAGGTACTCTTCAGCCGTGGGCTTAGCTTTGCCCATCCATTTGACCGCTCCTGTCGACCAGAGATGATTGGCATAATCTTCCGGGGTGAAGCCTTTTTTTCTGGCAAAAGCTACTCCGGCTAGCTCGAACTTCAGTCGGCCACGGGCGGTACGGTGCCATTGTCTTTTGATGAGAGTCACCATTTTCCTCTTTCATTGTAGCATAGTAGCATAGTGGCTGGCTTGACATAAGATAATGGCAAGCCCGGTCAAAATGCAATCGGGAAGGGTGTGATGCGCTCAGGTGCTATTGAAACGGTATGACCTAGACGGTGTAGCCCTTGCTGAAAAATCTCAGGGCAGCCACCTGGTTGACCGCTTGATTTAGCAATTTTTTATCAAGCGTTGCTTCCGGGTCAATCGTTCTGGCCAGGAATACCTGTGACATCCTCTGGCGGTCTTTCAATATGGAACGGGTCCCCAGGCCGCGGTAGGTTTCAATATCCTGATAATACCTGAATCTGAACATTTCTTCGGCGTTCAAGGGGTCGGGGACACCTTTGGGTGCCTGGGGTACAGTAAGATGTATCTGTAATCTGTTCTGATGTGCCTGTAGCAGACCGGCTACGTAGCTCCAGGCAGATAATACGGATGGCGTCAATGCTTTCAGGCGGAAGCTCCGGTAGTTACTTTTGCTTCGTTTGATTGCCTCATGCTGGGCAGTATTCAGCCTGGCGAAGGCTTTGCCGGCTTCCATCAGTCCTTTGTCCGTCCAGAGCGCATTGCCCATTTGTTCCGTCAATTTCCGGTATTCCTCGTCCAGGAACATCCCGGATTGACAGAGGTACGGTTCATAGACGTTTCTATCCAGTTGCTCCCCGCTTAGCGACTCTCCCGTTTGCTTCCCTTTGAAATAATTGACGATAAAAGTCCGGGCGGCCTGGGTCGGGAGTCTTTCTGAGCGGGAGCTGACATCAGGGAAGTCTTCGCCAGCTTTGAGCAGTCCCACTTTGGTGCACCACCGTCTTAAATGGGGGCCTAAGAACGTCTCTTCCAACTGTCTATCGAATAAGTCATTCGATACGGCGATATTAGTATTCGATATCAGGGCAAGCTCGGTCCTCTGTTCTTTGGACAGGCAGAAATAGATGCGGAATCCATGGTATCTGGAGACTTTTTTCTGCTGGAATGCTTCGATTATGGCTTGGGCACGATGCTGGCCCCCCCAGACTTTCAGTGGAGTTTTCGGCAAATAGGCTGTTGTGTATTCGGCGATGATATCATTGAACTCGCGCTTATTCTCAGCATCGGCTTTCATGCGCAGGAAAGTATTGTGTGTCAGCAGTAGCTCACGATTAGCTCGAAACGGCTCGCCGTTTTCCGGGTTGAGCCTGGCATCTAGGCTGATAACTTTAGCGATTGTTGCGCCGGTTAGTATGCAGTGTGTGTAATAGCTTTTCTTTACCCCGTCCTGATGAATAAAAACGGGAACATCCCGGGTTTCCTCCGCAGTATCTACCTCATTGAGGAATGCCTTGACGGCCTTTTCTACCTCCTGATTCTTGACTGCATTTTTGTCGAACTTTATTTCCATCTTCTTACCTCAGTTCCCGGTAACTCAGTTTGCCATCAGATTGCTTAATTGTACTCTATGTGAAGGGATGATTCAACAGGATGGTGGTTTGAACGATTGACATAGCAATCCGCAGCCAATAAAAAGCCCCCGGCCTTGATTAGAGATTCGGGGGCTTTTAGCTTCAAACTTGGTAGAGCGAGTTGTATAATAGACAGAACTTTTTGCCTAACTTTCAACCTACCAGATTCGGCGGATTCAGTTACTTAGGTTTTCCCTCCGTCAGGTAAAACTTCCTTAACACTTCCTCGGCGAGCTTGCCCTGGGGTGATTCGTTCCTGTCTTTGCCGATTGGCGTGGGTTCGTTGGGGTTGACAAACCACTGGAACCAGAAGATTCCTGCCAGCCAGGGCTTACCCCAAAGTACCTCCAATGCCGCCTGGTAGCAGTCGGCTTGCTCTTGCTGGTCTATCTGAGCCTGAGCAAATTTTGAGAAAGGTACCGAACCCGTACTTGTCCCGTCAGCGCTCAGGTAGCCAATTTCTGAGATTATGATAGGCCTCTGAAACTTCTGCGAGAGGCTTTCTAAACGCGATAGATACCCATTTGCGACCCACGCCGACTTCAACTCTTCGACTGTCGGATTGTTGCTCTGAGTCAGTGGGAAGTAGCCAAGCACTCCAATGTAGTCCACAGCATCCCACCATGTTATCTGTAGGTCTTCACCTAACGAACTTAAC
>JACPSA010000058.1 GCA_016193545.1 Chloroflexota bacterium | reverse complement strand
AGGCTCCCATCCAATCATGATGTAATTCTCAAATACACAATGTCCGAAAAATGGACATGGAATCCGCAATACGCAGAACACGACCCGAAATATGTAGATAGTTTTTACCGTTATGTCGAGACTGGGACAGGACGTAAGTATCAACTTGCAGACCTTACGAATCCAAACATAGACAGACCGAACCTGACTTATGAGTTCTTGGGTATCAACCGCGTATGGCGTTGGACGAAAGAACGCATGCAAGAGGCATACGAAAAAGGGCTTGTCGTTCAGAGTAAACCAGGATCAGTTCCTCGCTTGAAACGCTATCTTGACGAGCAGGAAGGAACACCTATTGACGACTTGTGGGAGGATATACCACCAGTTCAATCTCAAGCATCTGAGCGTCTCGGCTACGCTACTCAAAAACCCGAAGCTCTGCTTGAGCGTATTATTCAAGCCAGCTCTGATGAGGGGGATATTGTCCTTGACCCATTCTGTGGCTGCGGCACGGCAGTAGTCGCCGCGCAGAGACTGAACCGCAAATGGATTGGCATCGATATTACCCACCTGGCTATCGGCTTAATGAAGTGGCGACTCAAGAATATGTCTCCCCCACCACCTTTCAAAGTGGTTGGTGAACCGCAAGACCTGTCTGGTGCTATTGAACTGGCAAAGCATGACAAGTACCAGTTCCAGTGGTGGGCTGTTCATAAAATCGGCGATCAGCCCTACGGCGACAAGAAGAAGGGCGCCGATACCGGCATCGATGGCTATCTCTACTATATGGATGAGAAGGATAAGATTAAGAAATCCATTATTTCAGTGAAGGGTGGTGGCACTTCAGTCAAAGACATCCGGGATTTGGGTCATGTGATAGACAGGGAAAAGTCCGATATCGGCGTGTTCATTTTGTTGGAAAAGCCGACCCGCCCCATGCTGGAAGAAGCCGCCATGAAAGGTTTTTATCATTCACCGCTGGGTAAGGACTATCCCCGGATACAGATACTCACCATTGAAGGAATTTTTCAGGGGAAAACACCAGATATCCCGCCCTGGATTGCGCCGATTACTAAACCACCGTCTGTGAAAAAAGCCCAGGGGAAAACTGCCAAGATGCTATGATACCCCTCTGTCATTGCGAGACCATTCCGACACAAGTCGGAAGGCGACCTGCTCGCCGTCCCTTCTGGACTTTGGCAGGCGAGAGCAATCTGGGTGGGGTGTGGCGTCCCTCACCTCCGAGATTGCCACGCTTCGCTCGCAACGACAATTATTCCCTCTATTAAAGGGAAGGGGATACAGGGGATGGGATTACCTTATCCGATTTAAAACTTGGGAGCCAGTCCGGCTTGTTTGCACAGTTCGTTAGCAGTTATCCGGTCAAGCGCTCGTTGTCTTTTAATAGGTATCGTCTTGATTTCGTTGGTATAGATAGAGTGTTTGCCACCTTCGCGTAAGCGATAAAAGCCATTTGACTCAAGATATTTTACTAAATCCCGACGCTTTACTGACAACCTACGCCTCGACAGGCATTGGCTCGATGAGGTCTCCGCCAAGAGGCATCTCTTTACTCTGTTGCTTATAGGCCGATATCATCTCGCGTAGGGCATCCCTGAGCATTCGCCGGCATTCCTCGATGGTTTTTGCTTCGGTGATTACTTCAGGCCATTCCACCAATTGTCCCATATAACCGGAGCTTATTTTAGTATATTTGGCAGTATAGCTTCTAATCATGGTGAACACTATCCCTCAAGCTAGCTCTAATTATAACAGTTTTCTAGTATAACCTTAAAGCTTTGGTTACTTTATTCCAGATAGTCTTTTAGTTTGCGGCTGCGGGAGGGGTGACGGAGCTTGCGCAGCGCCTTGGCTTCAATCTGGCGAATCCGCTCTCTGGTTACGCTGAATTCCTGCCCCACTTCTTCAAGGGTGCGGCTGCGCCCGTCTTCGAGTCCAAATCTCAGTACCAGTACCCGTTGTTCACGGGGAGTGAGAGCGGACAGCACCTCGTCGATTTGTTCCTTGAGCAGTTGCTTGGAAGCGGCATCCACCGGCGGTAGAGCATTGCGGTCTTCAATAAAGTCGCTCAGGTAGCTGTCTTCTTCTTCCCCGATTGGCGATTCCAGTGATACCGGCAATTGTGCCACCTTGACTATCTCCCTGACTTTGGAAGCGGGCAGGTCCATTTTCTTGCCGATTTCTTTGGAGTTAGGCTCCCGTCCGTATTCCTGGGCGAGGCGGCGGCTGACCCTCAGCAGTTTATTGATGGTCTCAATCATGTGCACCGGCACACGGATAGTCCGTGCCTGGTCGGCAATTGCTCGGGTAATCGCCTGGCGAATCCACCAGGTGGCATAGGTGCTGAATTTATAACCGCGATGGTGGTCGAATTTCTCGACGGCTCTGATTAAGCCGATATTGCCTTCCTGAATAAGGTCGAGCAGGGACATGCCGCGTCCGATATGTTTCTTGGCGACGCTGACTACCAGGCGCAGGTTGGCTTCAATGAGGTGCTTTTCGGCTTTGGTAGCCTCACGCTCGATATTCTGCAGGTGAGTCTTAATTTGCTTTTCATGAGCCTGTACGGATTTAATGAAAGCTTCATTGGTCACCAGACTTGCGATATCGGCTAGCGAAACACTAGCTTTAATATTATCGAGGACTTGTTCGGGTAACAGATTATAATTTAGCGAGAGGTCGATGAGAAGCTGCTCCGTCTCGGGTATCAGCTCGTTCAGGCTGTGGGCCATGGTCTGGACTAGCTGCTGGCTGATGACGCCGTTGATGCTATCCCGTAGCTTGGGGTCGGCAATAGCCTTTTTGAAATTGCTGGTAGGCTTCAAGCCGAGTTGTTCCTGCAGGAGACTGATGGTGTTAGCCGCTTGCCCGACTTCGTTGAGCATGGCCAGCACTATTGCCGTGGGCGAAGGGGACTCCTCATGTTTCTCCAGATAGTCCTGTTTAATCTCTTTGATGCGTTTCGCCGACTCAATCTTTTTGGCTAAGGTCCTTTCATCCGCGGCAGTAAGCAGGCTCACCCTGCCGATTTCATGAAGGTACAGGCGGACCGGTTCATCGGCTACCTCCGGTGCGTCCGCTTCCAGTGCCGGTTCCAGTGCTGTTTCCAGGGTCAATTCTTCACCCGGCTTAATCTCCTCGCCCAGCTCTGAAGCTGTCGGCAGCTCCTCGTCACTTTCTTGTTCAGCCGGAAACCGTTCTGATTCCTCGTAGTTTTCTAAGGTCATTTCTTATCTCCCTTACCCGTTACCTCTCCTGGCTTTTTGGGCAAAGACTTCTCTTAGTTGAATGCTGGGTTCTATCCCTTGTTCTTTGAGTCTGTCCAGGTCAGCACCGCTGCCGCCTACTTCGGCTTCTAAGGCGAGCACCTCGGCTTTTTTGGCCTCTAAATTCTGGAAGAATTTCTTGCGCAGATTAAGAACGCAGTCGGCGTATCTCAGCTCTGTTTGATTGACAGGCATGTTTTTGTTAATCAGGCTCTCAAGGTGTTCCCGGATAGCCGTATCAAGCTTATCTTTAAGTGCCCCGATTGTATCGGGGTTATCAGTTTGCTGCCAGGCAACGAATATTTCACGGTTTTCGCTATTTTCAAAGTATTCCGGCAAAATGTCCTTTCTGTCTTTAAGCTCGGGATGCTGGAGTAGCAGAGCCAGGCAGTATTCTTCAAGAGGATTGGAGCGGAGTGGCAGTAATGCGCGCTTCATGGCTTCGGCTCTTGGCTTTGGAGCGCCCGGTTTCGTTTTAATTTGGCTCAGCGTAGTCTCTAAATTGCGGTAGCTGGTGCCGGTCAACCTGGCCAGTTTGGTCAAATAGTGGTCCTGGCGCGTACTATCTTTTATCCTGGCGATGATAGGTAGTAATTGCTCTCTGGCCAAAGATTTATCTCTGGCCGTGGTCAAATCGAGTTTAGAGGCAACCATATTGAAGGTATAATCGATTACCGGTAAAGCTTCGTCCAGCAGCCGTTGCCAACTCCTGGCGTCTTCTTTAATAACCTCGTCAGGGTCTTTTCCTGAGGGAAGGATGACAACCTTTACCTCGGCATCGAGGCTATTTTCATAGTCGACGCAACGCAGCATGGCTTCCTCGCCGGCGTTGTCGGCATCGAGGGCTAAAACCATATTTCTGGTTAATCTCTTTAGAGCGCTCATCTGCTTTTCGGTTATCGAGGTCCCCATGGCGGCAACCACGTTGTTAAATCCATACTGGTGGGGAATAATAACGTCCATATAGCCCTCTACAATCACGGCTTGATTTAGCTGTTTAATAGTAGCTGTGGCCAGATTGATGCCGTAAAGGCTGCTGCTCTTATCGAAGGTCGGCGTCTGGGACGAATTAAAGTATTTCGGTAACGAGTCATCCAGTACCCTGGCGCCGAAACCGGTAACGCGGCCTCTGGCGTCATTTATGGGGAACATCAGCCGGTTACGAAACCGGTCGTGCGTTTTTCTTTCTTCCGTGGCGATGATTAAACTGGCTTCAATTAGCTCGTTCTCACTGTAACTTTTCTTCAGCAGGTATTGTTTTAGTGGCTTTTTCCCCGGCGGGAGAGTTGAGCAGCAAATTGTGGAAGTACTGGCTGGCAGCTTCATTAATCTGATATAGTCGTTCTTTCTCATCTTTGCCGGTATCCTTCTCAAACTTGGAAGGGATGGTGACCCCGGCCCTCTGGGCGAGAAGACGCAGCGTCTCAGCAAAGTCAATATCCTGTTTTTTCATCACGAAAGAAAAGACATCACCGCCGATATTACAGGCGCCGAAGCAGTGCCAGCTCTGCTGCTCAGGGTAGACAAAAAAGGAGGCATGTTTTTCACTATGGAAGGGACATAGTGCCCGGAAGGTCCGTCCCGCCTTGGTTAAAGTGGTGTACTGGCCGATAACCTCAACGATGTCTGTTCTCTGTTTTACCTCGTCAATAACGCTCATCTTTTCACTATCTTTAACTTTTCTGTAGCGATAATAACTATCTAAATTATACCACTAAGTGAGATATTTATCCTTATTTTGGTTCTATTTGCTTTTGGTTGTTTCCACTGTCATTGCGAGACCATCCCGACTTTGTCGGGAGGCGACCTGCTCGCCGTCCCTTCTGGACTTTGGCAGGCGAGAGCAATCTGTGTGGCGGAGAAAGTCACCCCACACCTCTCGGATTGCTTCGTCACTACGTTCCTCGCAATGACATCACCAACCATAACCGAATGGTATCCTTATTTTCAGCAAAGAACGGGGTGATTCGGGTTTAAAGGAACGCAGCCCCTGGAAAGTTTCCGTAGTTTGTCAGTTAGTCTTATCTGTGATTAGGGAAAGTTCCCCGGCCAATCTCAGGGCATACTGGTCAGTCATGCCAGCGATGTAGTCAACCACTCTTCGTTCCGTGTCATCGCTGTGCAAACAATACTCCGGTGGCAGTCTGTCGGCGTGCTCATTGAAGTAGCGGTATAACTGGCGGACTACCTCTCTTGCCCTATCGGCTTCCTGTTGGGCATAGTGCAGGTCGTAAACTCGCTCGAAGAGAAAGTCACGTAAGGTATTGGCTGCTTCCAGAATCTGAGAGCTCATGGTTATCATTGGAGTGGTGATTTTATCGTTTCTTACCGACCATGAGTGCTCGATAATATCGCAGACCATGGTATTGATGCGTTTCGAATGGGAATGACCTAATATCCCGGTGGCTGAGGTGGGCAGGTCACCTTCGGTAAGAATGCCGGCCCGGATAGCGTCACCAATATCGTGGTTAATATAGGCAACCATATCAGCAATGCGGCACACCTGACCCTCCAGGGTGTTTACCTTGCCCGAGTTTTCTCCGAGAATATCAGCCCTGGTTTTGGAGTGGTTGAGAATACCGTCTCTGACTTCCCAGGTAAGATTGAGTCCACGGCCATCTTTTTCCAGCAGGTCAACGGTGCGCAGGCTTTGCTCGTTGTGTCTGAACCCTGGCGGATAGAGTTCATTCAAAACTTGTTCGCCGACGTGACCGAAAGGGGTATGCCCCAGGTCATGACCCAGTGAGATTGCCTCGGTCAAATCTTCATTGAGGTTCAGTGCCCGGGCGATGGTGCGAGCTATCTGTGAGACTTCCAGAGTATGGGTGAGGCGCGTTACATAATGGTCACTCTGAGGAGCAATGAAAACCTGAGTCTTATGTTTGAGGCGGCGGAAAGCCTTGGAATGAATAATACGGTCGCGGTCACGCTGAAAAGCAGTACGTACCGGACACGGTTCTTCAAACCTGAGCCTGCCCCGGGACTGCTTGCTTTTGGCCGCATTGGGAGAAAGGCTTTCTTCCCTTTCTTCAGCTATCTGGCGGATATTAAGCTGGTTAATCATTAAGTTTTAAGCGTTCTTCTACGGCGGCAATTATTTCTCTGGTCCCGTCTATCATATCGGGGCTTACCGAAACTGAAGTAATACCCCATTCTACCAGCTTTTTGGTGAGTTCAGGATAGACTGATGGCGCCTGTCCGCAGATGGAGGAGGTAATCCCTAATTTCTTGCTTACCTTCACGGCTCTTTCCAGGGACAGCACAACAGCTTCATCCCGCTCATCGAATGTCTCCGATAATTTAGCGCTATCCCGGTCAATCCCCAGGGTGAGCTGGGTTAAGTCATTCGAGCCGATAGATATGCCGTCAATTCCGGCAGCGATAAATTTTTCCAGAAGGATTATGTTGGATGGTACTTCAACCATCATCCATATTTTGAAATCGGCCGAGCGTTTTAGTCCTTCCGCCTCCATTATTTTTAGCGTTTGCGTTAGTTCGTTAACAGTGCGGACGAAAGGAATCATCACCCACAGATTGTTATACTGCTTCCTTACTTTTTTGATGGCTTCCAGTTCCAGTTTGAAGGTCTCGATATCTGTGATATAGCGTGAAGCTCCCCGGTAGCCGAGCATGGGGTTTTCCTCAACCTCTTCATATTTCTCTCCGCCCTTTAAAGCCCGGTATTCATTGGTCTTGAAGTCATTGGTGCGGTAGACTACCTGGCGGGGGTGGAATGCCTGGGCGAAGACGGTCAGTCCTTGGGCGAGTTTATCGACAAACTCATTACCGCGGTTTTGGCTTATCATATAGCTGGGGTGCTCGCCGATTTGAGCGACCATGAATTCAGCTCGCAGCAGGCCGACCCCATCCACATCGCGGGATGCTACCCGGTCGACCAGTTCCGGCTGTGCCAGATTCACCAGCAGCTTGGTTCTGGTCTTTAATT